>SLFT01000506.1 GCA_007124105.1 Candidatus Hydrogenedentota bacterium
AATTCAGATTCTTACCAATGCCCGGCAGCAAATAATGGTGACGACACACAGCCCGTTGATCCTGAACTATCTGGACGATGAAACGGCACAGGAGAGCGTGGTTTACCTGTATAAAACGGAAGAGGGCGCTACCAAGGCAATCAAGTTTTTTGATATACCCTACATCAAGAAAAAGCTGGAGGTTATGGGCCCGGGAGAAGCGTTTGCGGACACCGACCTGATAAAACTGGCCAAGGAAATCAAGAACCTGCCACCAAAGGAGGCGGAGTAAGATGTATTTTCTGTTCAGCGGCGAGGGTTCCACCGATATGGGCACAGGGAAACACAATAACCGGATTTGTGAGGGGGATGATTATGAACCTGGTCCCATGGCCTTACTGATAGAGCAACTCGTTACAGCAAAAAAACGTTCTTCCTCCGTACTGCAGGGACAATGTGGTTTTTTGCCCAAGACAGCTCTTGTGAAAAGAGCTAAGCCTAATAGGCCCGGCAAAAAGAACTTTATGCTGCCCGGAGCGAAAACAAAGAAAGATACGCGATATTTTTACAGTACTGCCTATTCGTTTGGTATCACGGCAATAGAGAAAAGCCAAACGCGTGGGGAACAAGTTGTCGCAGTGCTCTTTCGAGACTCTGATGACCGAAAGTCCTCTGGCCGTAAAGAGTGGTCAGATAAATGGGATTCCATGATAAGAGGATTTGCCGCTGCGAAATTTGATGCTGGCGTACCCATGCTGCCAAAGCCCATATCGGAAGCATGGCTGTTATGTGCCCTGAAGGAAAAGGGGCCTTATGATAATTGTGCTGCACTTGAGAGGCGTTCGCCAAGCCCCAAGGCAAAAAGGCCGTTGAAACAGGAATTGAATGATGTCTGTGGCGGCAACTCGTCCCGCAGTAATCTTTGCGCCCTTGTCGAGCAAAAACGGGTAAGTGCGGACAATATTGACATGCCGAGTTTCAATGCGTTCAGGGAACGATTGCTTGAGGTAATATAACAACACCACCTGCGACGCATACGCATTTTCAGCAGTTCAACTAAATTATACACCAAAGTTCACAGGGGTCAAGCAGAAATATTTTTTATTTCTGCAGTAAAGTATAGCGGCGTTTTGTGGTTACTGGTTATAATAAGTGTTTCTTGTGGCGCTTGTTGTTATAATAAAGTGCGCCAAATTAACATAAGAGGCGGCGCAAGAAACCCTTGTGTTAATGGACAATCATTGCATGCTTGAGGCTTGTTATTATGAGAGCGGGACATTGCGTACAGCAATCTGCTGGATATCCGGTTGTACAGCAGCAGTTTCCACACCGACCGCGTTGCTCGTCGAGGACCTCGGCTTGAGTCAACCGCGGATGCGCGCGCACCTGGCACAGCGGCATTTGTTGCTGCCCGGGGCGGACACGGGCGGCGGAAGCGGTGAGCGCAGACAATTCGGACAGCACATCGAATACCACACCGGCTGACGGCAAAATGCTACATAAGGCGCCATGATTTGGCAATATACGCATATAGGAAACAAGGGAAACGATAAGCCCAAACACATGCATAAACCCCTTGTAATACAGGGGTTTCCGATGATATACTTACTATGTGGGCGAGTGGTGGAATAGGCATACACGACGGACTTAAAATCCGTTCCCTGAAAAGGGATGCGGGTTCGATTCCCGCCTCGCCCACCATCCTGATATTGCCGTGTTTATTGGGCTTTTTGTGTGTTTTTCCCGCATCCGGCGCAGCATCGCTCCCACTGCTTATAGTGCAGGAAACTGCATTTTTTTGCACCGAAGTGCGGACAAGAGGTGGGCGCACCGTTATCTGCAGAGTGATCGACGCCCCTGCAACTGCTATTGGATTAAACGCCGTGGAAATCAAGAGATGCGCGTCAATGTAGATGCGGCATCCGTCCATCCCGTCAATATGGTCAATATGGTCAATCCGGTCCATTGGGGGCGGCGCCGCCTGTTTAATCCAACAACAGGAATTGCCCCACCATGACGCAACAATACGCACCCCAACGCCTTCAGTTTCGCTGTTGCTGACCACGGACAAGTTTCCGAAGAAGGTGCGGTTTTACCCTGTCGAACCGCATTGACACGCTTGCGCTGGATTTTGTGGAGCATCTGGTTGAAGCCCCGTACACCCGGGACAGGAAAATGCCGATTCACAAAGCAAACCTGATATTGGACAAACTTCGCATCCTGCTTCGGCTTTCCCATACAATGGCGTTTCTGCCGCACAAACAGTATGAACACGCCAGCCGCAAGATAGACGAGGTGGGCCGCATGCTTGGCGCCACACATCTGGCGGGATATGCGGTCATGGTTTCTTTTGTTGCAGCTGTTGAAAATAGGCGTGGGTTTCGTACTGCGCGCGATGTGCGCCGGCGCCGCCCAGTACGTATTTGTTGGATTGCAGACGGTCCAGGCGGCGCGCCTTGCAGTTGTCTTTAATCTGTAGCTGCACCATGTTGAGCACCTGACGACGGAGCAGCGCGTCCAACACGGGAAAGGTCGCCTCCACGCGCCAGTCCAGGTTGCGCTCCATCAGGTCCGCCGAACTCAGGTATACGGCGGCGTGTTCGCCTTTACCGAATACGTAAATGCGCTGATGTTCGAGAAAGCGGTCCAGGATACTGATGGCCTTGATGTTCTTATGCGGCGTAACCGCGTAGGTGGTGCGTACAATAAGATGGATGCGCACGCCGGCGTCGGCGGCATCGCGCAACCGGCGCATCATGGTGGCATCGGTGAGATGGTTCGCCTTGATGAGGATATAGCCGTTGACCCCTTTTTCTTTTTCAAGGGTTATACGCTTGTACAGTTCCTTGCGCGTATTAAAAGGCGATACCAGCAACCGCTTGAATGTGGGTTTCGGGAGCGCGCGGTTCTTGTCAATGCCCTCGAAATAATCAAAAACCGCGGCCACGTCGCGGGCAATCTTTCCATGGCTTGTAAACAGGATGCTGTCCACATAGAGACGCGCCGTGGTCTCGTTGAGGTTGCCGGTGGACAGCCCTGCGTAACAGTCGCCGGCCCGTTCGATTAGCAACAGTTTGGAATGTATCTTCATGGACGGTATCCCGAACAATACGGTGGCGCCCACTTCACGCAACCGTTCACTGTTGCTGATGTTGCGTTGTTCGTCGAACCGAGCCTGCAGCTCGACCACGGCCACAACGCGCTTGCCGTTATTGGCGGCATTGAGCAGCGCATTGACCACCTGTGAACGGTTCGCCACGCGGTACAGGGTGATCTTGATAGCGCTCACCAGCGGGTCAATGGCCGCTTCGCGCAACAGGCGAATCACATGGTCGAAAGACTGATAGGGATAGGTAATGAGCAGGTCTTGTTGCTTGATAATGTCCAACATCGGCTTGCGCTCTGCGCCCGCCAGTATGGGATGCGCATTGGGCTCCATCACGTCAAAGAGCAGGTCGGGCCGCTTGGCGGGGAAGCGCATCAGGTCTTTCATGTTGTGGTAGCGTCCGCCGCCAATAGCGGGGTCGGACTTGCTCAGCCGCAGGCCCTTCTTCAGTAGATACAGCAATTCGGACGGCATCTCGCTGTCATATACAAAACGCGTGGGCCTGCCGCCCTTGCGCTGACGCAGCACCTTCTCCATCTTGCGCACATACCCCTCGGAAAAGTCGTTGTCAATATCGAGTTCGGCGTCTCGGGATATCTTGAATTCATAGGCGGCGACGGCGTCGTAGTTAAAGATATAAAATATGTCGTTCAACGAATAACGTATTACGTCGTCAATGTACATGATGTGCCCGTTGGGCAGTTCCAGAAAACGGGGCAGGTCGCCGGGCAGTTCCAGCAGCGCGTAAGGGAAATCGCTGCCGCGCATCAGCACCGCAAAATACAAAGCGCCGTCCGTAAGCTGGGGAAACGGAAATCCGGCGCGCAGAATAATGGGCACCAGGCTCGGCAGTACCGTGTCCCGAAAATAGGAACGCACCCAGTCGCGAATGGAATCGTGCTGTTTCGCCAGCGCCTTTTCGGTAATGAGGCGGATGCCTTCGCGACCAAGCAGTTCGATAATCTCTCGATACGCCGCCTGAAAGCGGTCGTCCAAGGCATGGGCCTTCCTGTTAATGGTGGCGAGCACATCAACCAGCGGCTTTTTCCCCAACTCGATGCGCCGCTGCACACTGGCAACGCGCACCTTGAAAAATTCGTCCATGTTCGAAGAAAAAATGCCCAGGAATTTCACGCGTTCCATTAACGGATTGCGGATGTCCTCCGCTTCCTGCAGAACGCGTTCATTAAAAGAGAGCGTGGATATTTCTCGTATTTGGGAATGGTTCTTCATAAACCAACCTTATCATGCGATTGCCTTGGCGTTAGCGCCCTTTGTCACTATACACTATTGCTCCAGCACTCTCATAAAAACACCTTGTTCGTTTTTCGCCCTCGGGACGTTACGGTATGTTGTTCATGCTTCAGTATGCCAGGGCACTACACAAACCAGAGCGGCACTAGGCGCAAGTCAACGCGCTTGGGTGTGAGCGCCATGCATGATGCCCATTTCTCCGGGTTGTGTGCGACGGCCGCATCAAGCGTTCTTTACACCTGGCGCGTTTCGCAACAGTCCTGCAAGGGCATACCCGCGCGATATGGTATAATCCAAGCGCGCACTATTTGCCAGTGCCTTTACCACCGTTTTGCGGTGTGGGCTTCATTTCGATTTCGCCTGCCTGCAAATCGGCGCCAATGGGACTGTCGTTTATAAGGCTTTCAGCCTCCACCATAAACAATGAAGCATACAGAAGCGGGAGATACGATCATGCCGGATAACCCTGTAACGGAACACACCACCACGCGTCGGACATTTATGGGACAGGCGGCCGCATTGGGTGTGGGCGCGCTGGCCGCCGGCGCATTGCCCGCGCGCGCGGCGGACGTCGCCCCGTTGCGGGTCGGACTGATAGGGTGCGGGCGTCGCGGTACGGGCGCCGCAAATGATTGCATGAAGGCCTCCGAGAACGTAACCATCAGCGCGGCAGGCGATTTGTTTCCGGACGCGCTGGAAGCGGGGCTCGAAAAGTTGCGTCGTCTTGGCGACCGCTTTACGGCCGCCCCGGAAAGCTGCTTTTCCGGCTGGGACGCTTATCAACGGGTAATTGACAGCGATGTGGATGTGGTGCTGCTCTGCGAACCACCCGGATTCAGGCCGCTGACGCTGCGCGCCGCCGTGGAAGCGGGCAAGCATGTATTCATGGAGAAGCCGGCGGCAGTGGACCCCGCGGGTGTGCGTTCCGTGCTCGAATCAGCGCGCATGGCCGAAGAAAAGGGGCTGTCCATTGTGGCGGGTACGCAACGACGGCATCAGCCGTGCTACCGCGATATTGTTCAGCGCATCCACGACGGCGCTATCGGCGATATTGTGAGCGCCGCCTGTTACTGGATAGGCGATTACGATTACTACCCCGCCGTGCCGCGCCAGGCCGACTGGTCCGATATGGAATGGCAGATTCGCAATTGGAACTATTTCACGTGGTTATCCGGCGACCATATTGTGGAGCAGCACTTGCACAATATTGACGTGATTAATTGGGTTCTGGGCGCGCATCCCATCAAGGCGGTGGGCATGGGCGGACGCGCACAGCGGACCGGCCCCGAGTATGGCCACATCTACGACCATTTTTCTGTTGAATTCGAGTACCCCGGCGACATCCGCGTACAAAGCCTGTGCCGTCAGAACAAGGACACCTATCGGCGTGTCGGTGAATATATTGTGGGCACAAAGGGCGCTTCAGACGCAGCGCGAAACATCACCGGCACCGAGCAGTATCAGTTCCAGGGACAAGACGCCAACCCATATCAACAAGAACATGCCAACCTGATTGCCGCCATCCGCGCCGGTGAACCCCTGAACGAAGGACGCGCCCTGGCGGAAAGTACGCTGGCTGCTGTCATGGGGCGCATGTCGGCCTATACCGGACAGGAGGTCGCGTGGGACTGGGCGCTCAATGAGTCCCAACTAGACCTCACCCCGCCAGCCTGGAAGATGGGGCCCCTGCCCGTGCCGCCAGTGGCGGTTCCGGGAATTGACGGGCTTGTCTAAGGCGGGCCATGCCCGCAACCCAGATTATTTGTATAGCTGGAGTCAACCATCGTCATTGCGAGGAATGAATCTCTTCATTTCGCAGGCCCTCCTGTAATTCCAGATTCGTTCCTCGCAATGACGGAAGTGGCAGCGCTATTGTCCATTCGACTTCTTTGTGTTAATGATAGAAGACGACCGATAACGCACTAAACTACGGAATACCTGGACGCAGTACCATTTGCGAGCCATGAATAGCATCACGCCCGCATCAGCGGTTGGAATGGCTGCGCTGCAATGCAACATCGGCCCGGGCATCTACATGATCACCATTGTTGGGCAAGAACAGGCCTTCACCGAATGACATCCGACTGTTCGCTCCAAATGAATACAGTGGTCAGAATACAGTGGTCAGGTTGCATTTTTTTCCTGACATCCGTATAATTTGTGGCACAGGGAACTTACATTCAAAACGTAACAAGGACTCTTAGCATGAGAAAGAAATTGATAATCATTATTATTTTGGCGGGTATGGTTGCGCTGGCTATGCCTGTGGCAAACTTGTTTGTGCCGCTGCCCGCGAGCCGGCTTGCGGCTATTGATACGGATGATCCGCTGTTGGCTGATGCGCTGGTTGTTCTGGAGAAAAAATGTGTGCATTGCCACACCAGCGAGGTGCAATTGCCCTGGTATGGACGATTTCCCGTTGCGCGCCAGATTGTTGAACACGATATTGTGGAAGGCATGAAACACGCTGACTATATTCGCGACTTCTTCCCCGAAACGCCGGGGCCGGTGTCGGAAGTGGCGCTGGCGAAGATCGAATATGTGGTGGAGCAAAGTTCCATGCCGCCGCCGCCCTATCTGCTGATGCATTGGAACCATTTTCTGACCCGCTCCGACAAAGACGCATTGATGGCGTGGGTACATAACGAGCGCATCACACACCACGCCACGCCGGGCAACCCGGCGGAAGTCATGCGCCGCGGTTTGCAGCCGCTGCCGGAATTGGCGGATGAAGACCCGGCAATAGTGGCGCTGGGCGACGCCCTGTTTCACGACGTTCGCCTTTCCGCGGACGATACCATTTCCTGCGCGTCCTGTCATGGTCTGGACATGGGCGGCACGGACCAGGTGCAGTTTTCCATTGGCGTGGACGGCGCCGTGGGCGACATCAACGCGCCGACGGTGTTCAATTCCGGTTTTCAGTTCATGCAGTTCTGGGACGGCCGCGCGGCGGACCTCGAGGAGCAGGCAGATGGACCGGTGACCAACCCCGTCGAAATGGCGTCCAACTGGGACGAGGTCACGGAAAAATTACAGGAAGACGAGGCGTTTACCGAGGCGTTTCTGGCGGTATACCCGGACGGGTACACCAAGGAGAATTTTGTAGACGCCATTGCCGCGTTCGAGCGCACCTTGATAACGCCGTCCCCGTTTGATGATTTTCTGAAAGGCGACGCGTCCGCGCTTACCGAGGAAGAACAGGCAGGCTATCATCTGTTTCAGGACCTCTCCTGCGCTACATGCCATACCGGCGTGATTCTTGGCGGCAAGTCCTTCGAGCTGATGGGGCTGCGCGCCGATTATTTCGGCGACCGGGGCAACATCATCGAAGCGGATTATGGTCGCTACAATGTTACCGAAGACGAATACGACCGGTTCCGATTGAAAGTGCCCACGTTGCGCAATATTGCGCTGACATTCCCTTATATGCACGACGGCACGATTGAAACACTCGAGGAAGCGGTGGAAGTGATGATGACCTATCAGGTGGGCAAACCCATTACCCCCGCCGATACGGAAGCCATTGTGGCGTTTCTGCATTCATTGACAGGGTCGTTCCGGGGCGAGCGGCTGCAATAATGTTTGTCTGTGACGACGTTGTGCGCTTGTTAGCATTACAGCCCGCAACTAGTGTGTTGGCGTAAATTTTTCCGCCGACTCGACCACCACGATGCCATTGGGGGTTACACGAAACCGCTTGGCGTCTTCCTGCAGGTTATACCCGATAACGGTATGTTCGGGCACCTTCACGTCCTTTTCGATGATGGCGCGGCGGATACGGCAATGTCGGCCCACGGACACGCCATTGAGGAGGATGGACTCCTGCACGTGCGCGTAGGAGTTGATGCGCACCTGGGGACTTAACACGGAACGGTCCACCATGCCGCCGCTGACAATGCATCCCGGGCTTACAATGGAATCCACGGCCACGCCAAACCGGCTGCCCACCTCGGCGAACACGAATTTGGCGGGCGGCAGAGTAGGCAGGTTGGCGCGCATCGGCCAGGAGCGGTCGTACAGATTGAACTGTGGGTCAACGCTGACCAGGTCCATGTTGGCTTCCCAGTAACTGTCAATCGTCCCCACATCACGCCAATACTGCGCTTCTTTCCTGTTCTCGTCTTCAAACTTATAGGCGTAAACGGCCATCTTCTTGCGCACCATGCGGGGAATGATGTCCTTGCCGAAGTCGTGGGTGCTGGCGCTGTCGGCCGTGTCCCGCGACACCACGTCGCGCAACACATCCACATTGAACACATAGACGCCCATGGACGCGAGCGCGGTGTCGGGATTGTCCGGAAGCGGCTTGGGTTGCTCGGGTTTCTCCTCGAAACCCAGTACGCGATTCGACTTGTCTATCTCGAACACGCCGAATCGGGTTGCTTCTTCGACGGGCGTTTCAATGGCCGCTATGGTCAAATCCGCTCGCGATTCGCGATGCTGCCGCACCATCTTCTGGTAGTTCATCTTGTAAATGTGGTCGCCGCTGACGATCAATACCTCGTTCGGATCGGCCTGGTCAATAGAGTACAGGTTCTGGTAAATGGCGTCGGCGGTGCCCTGGTACCAATTGCTGTTCACGCGCATCTGGGGCGGGATAATCTCAATGAATTCGCCCAGTTCGTTATGCATGATATTCCAGCCGCGGTTTACATGGCGCGAAAGGGAGTTGGACTTGTACTGGGTGAGTACGCATATTCGCCGGCAACTGGAGTTGAAACAATTCGAGAGCGTAAAGTCAATAATCCGGTAGATGCCGCCGAAAGGCACGGCCGGCTTCGCGCGATTCTTCGTCAGGGGATACAATCGCTCGCCCATGCCCCCGGCAAGCAGAACGGCAAGCACCTTCTCCATGCCTTGTTCATACATTACAATACCTTCCGTGTTTGTTGGCGGTTATACACTGTCAAGCCCACAATACCCTTGGGGGGAACAATTGATCGTTGCCTATTATTCCCGCTATGCCTGGCCCAGTTGTAATGCGTTACCGCAACGCGGCGCGACGCTTCAACTCCTCGGGCTGCAACACGCGAATCTGTGCATTGGAAAGTTCCAGAATACCTTCTTCACGCAAGGCATGAAGCGTAACTGTCACGGTTTCCCGGGCGGCGCCCACCAGGCTTGCTATCTCCTGGTGGGTGATAGCCAGCGGCGCCTTCTCCGAGGATTCCTGACGGCAGTATAACTGCCAGAGACGCGATGCGACGCGGGTGCGCACATCGGCAAAAACAAATTCCGTAAGGGTCGTTTCCGTTTCAAGCGCGCGACGACACAAATGCGCGGCCACGAGGTGACACAGTTCCAATTCTTCGCGCATAATCCGCGCGAAATCATCGCCGCGCAACAGCGTTAACAGCGACGGCGCCACGGCTTCGGCGTAATGATCGCGCCGCGGGCGTTGTACAAAACATTCCTCGCCAAACATGTCGCCGGGAAAAAGATGGCGGAAAGTGATTTCGCGACCTGACTCAGAGGTGCGCATCACCTTCACACGACCCGTGCGCACCCAATAAACATAGTCGCTGGGATCGTCGGGAAAATATATGATCTGACGCGACTCATAACGGCGGTGATAAGCAAACGCATTCAACCGCTCGAGCACTTCCCGGCTCATGCCGCTGAAGAAACGCTCCTCGTCAAGAGGCGCGGCCTGTTCATTCAGTACATATAACATGGCGCCCTCGCTCTGTTTGCAACACAATACCCCGCCCGCGCGCCCTGCGCGTTGGCTTGTATTACGACCTTCACTCGTAACTGTCTGCCAATAGACCTCAAAAGTAAACTGTGGGTGGGTTTCGCTTCGCTTCACCCACCCTTGTACAGAGTCCGAAATTTTGATTTAAGAAGGCATCATGTTAGACAGCTGCTTTCATTCAAGATAAAACACTTCACGCAGCGGCGCGCATACCGGCGAATTGTCCGGATGGGTATCCATCAAATCGGCCATATAGGCCCACCATTTTTTCACGATGTCGGTTTCCGGCAATGCATCCGCGGTATTGTCGTCCGAAAGCTTTTGCGCGGCAAACAGTTTGCCTGACGGTTCGTCCAGAAAGATGCTGTAATCCGAGATGCCGGCGTCCTTGAGCGTCCGCGACAATTCCGGCCATATTTCGTCGTGACGACGTTTGTACTCTTCTACAACCCCCGGCTTCAACTGCATGGTAAAGGCATTTCGCATCATGGGTAAACGCTCCTGTCATAACAACGCTGCATCGCCCGGCCCGCGCCCCTATCTTGTGCGCCGATTCAATCCACACACAAAAATCATCGCGGCGGCCAACAGCCAGTATTCCTTCAAAAGCAACAGCAGATCGGCGTTCTTTTCCTTGCTCCGACACCTGCAACAGCCGCTCTGTTCATCGGGCTCTTCGCCCTCGGGTTCGTCTTCCCCTTCGACCGTTTCCGCCAGGGGCGTCAGCAAGATGTTCACCAAAGAACCCGAAGTGCCGTCCACCGATACAAGCTGGATATCGGACTGATACCCGTCGGCAGCCGTTTGCAATGTGTAAGTGCCGTAGCTGAGGTTGGCAAACAGGAATCCGCCCGCGCCGGCTGTCTGTACCGTTATGTCGCCGGGGATCAGCGTCACAGTCGC
Organism: Candidatus Hydrogenedentota bacterium; assembly: GCA_007124105.1. GTDB lineage: Bacteria > Hydrogenedentota > Hydrogenedentia > Hydrogenedentales > CAITNO01 > SLFT01. The sequence continues at coordinate 10,938 of SLFT01000506.1, forward strand.
CCCTTCTATAGGGTGCAGGGTCTGGCTGTTCATCACGTGCCCGCCAATGATGCC
>SLFT01000251.1 GCA_007124105.1 Candidatus Hydrogenedentota bacterium
GGGGACGGGAAGTGTTTTTCAGCCGTGTGGACTGGCCGAACATTTTTTTGCAGGCGCCGAAGGGCAGCTGGGACTGGTCTGCTTATGACGGCGTCGGGTTTGCCCTGTATAACCCGACGGATGCGCCCGTGGCCGTTGCCATGCGCCTCGACAACGACGGCGCGGACGGCATGAATTTCTGCAATAACCTGCGTACGACAGTTCTGCCAGGCGAGCGACGCGCCTTCAATATGTTGTTCAGCCATCCGGGCGAGCGCGTGTTGTGGGGTATGCGCGGTACGCCTGGGGCGGCGCAGTATGGCGAAGGCGACCCGCTGGACCTGACCCGCATTACCGCAGTGCAACTGTTCCTGCCCATGCCGGACCGGGAACATCGGTTGATAATAGAAGCGGCGCACTTACTTACATTGGCGGAAGACACGGCGGCTGGCGTGCCGCTGCCTTTCGTGGACGCTTTTGGCCAATACAAACATGACGATTGGCCGGGTAAACTTCAGTCCGAGACGGAATTTTCGGAACGCATGGCGCGAGAGGCGGAAGCGTGGGAGAAGGCGCCGCACTTACCCGGCCGCGACCGCTTTGGCGGTTGGGCCGACGGGCCGCGCCGCGAGGCCACCGGCTGGTTCCGCACCGAAGAGATAGACGGCGTATGGTGGTTGATTACGCCGGAAGGCAGTTTATTTTTGTCTCTCGGCATCACCTGTATCGGCACGTGGGAACGCACCTTTGTCGAGGGGCGCGACGACTGGTTCGCCTGGCTGCCGCCTGCGGACGATTCGTTGTATGGAACGTTATACAGCCAGGTGAGCGGCGCGCACAGCATGGCGGAACCCATCGGCGGCGCGGGCAAGACTTTCAGTTTTTATGCGGCGAATCTGATACGCAAATATGGCGAAGGGTGGCCCGAAAAATGGCGCGAAAGCGTTTATCCCCGGCTGCGCCACTGGGGCTTCAACACGATTGCGAACTGGAGCCAGGCGGATGTGCTGAAGCACAGCGATACCCCCTATGTGGCGAGTACGGGCCTGCATAATGTGCGACTTATTGAGGGGGCGCACGGGTACTGGAGCAAGATGATGGATGTATACGATCCGTCTTTCGAGGAAAATGCCGCCTCGGCAACACGGTATATTGCGGAACAACATGCCGCAAATCCTTTGTGTATTGGCTATTTCGTGGACAATGAACTGGCCTGGGAGGGCGTGGTTGCGGGCGTGTTGTCCAGCGGCCCTGACCAGCCGGCGCGCCAGGCCTTATTCACGTTTTTGCGCGAACGATACGAAACGCTTGAAGAACTCAACAAAGCGTGGGATACAACATTGTCGGAGTGGGAGGCAATAGATTCGGGCGCGGCGAACAGCGATACTGCGCGGGACGACATGTCCGCCTTCTTATACCAGTTCGCCCTGCGCTATTTCACGGTTATCCGCGACGGGTTGAAGCAACATGCGCCCAACCAGTTGTATCTCGGCTGTCGCTTCGCCAGCGCGCCCGAGGAAGCGGTGCGCGCTTGCGCCGATGTGGCCGATGTCGTTTCGGCGAATCTCTATTACGGAAGCATACCACCGGATAAATGGAGCGGCAAGGACAGTTTGGGCAAACCCGTCGTGATCGGCGAGTTCCATTTCGGCGCGCTCGACCGCGGCATGTTTCATACCGGCCTGGTGGGCGCAAAAGACCAAGCCGACCGCGCAGCGCGGTACAAGGCCTATGTGCGCAGCGTGGTGGACAATCCCGCCTTTGTGGGGTGTCACTGGTTTCAGTACATTGACGAGCCTGTTACAGGGCGCTGGTTCGACGGCGAGAATTACAACATTGGATTCCTGGACGTGACCGACACCCCTTATCCCGAAATGGTGGAAGCGGCGCGGGAAGTCCACGGCGAGGTTTATACGCGTCGGTACAACACCCAACACCAATAAATGGGAGTCATGAGATGGATGATGCGCCAAAGTATTCTTTTGTATTGCCCGCGTACAACGAGGCGTCAAACATCGCGCCCATGACAGAGCGCCTTATGAGCGTGGGCGAATCGCTGGATGGAGCCTTCGAAATTGTATGGGTCAACGACGGCAGCACGGACGGCGCCGACGCCGCTATTGACGGGGCGGCTAACGCCCATTCCTGTGTGCGCGCGCTCCACTTCACGCGTAATTTTGGACACATGGCCGCGTTGTGCGCCGGACTCGAGGCGGCCCGGGCCACCCACGCCGTGATCATGTTGGACGCAGACGGGCAGCATCCCCCCGAGCTGATACCCGAGATGGTGCGCCATTGGCGCGACGGCGCGGACATCGTCCAGACAATCCGCATTGAAAGCGGCGCGCTCGGCTCCGGGAAACGGTTGACGTCGCGCTGGTTCTACAAGGTATTCAACGCGCTGGCGGATACGGACATCCCCGAGGGCGCGGCCGATTTCAGACTGCTCGACCGCGAAGTGGTGGACGCGCTTAATAACCTGCCAGAGCGCGTACGGTTTATGCGCGGCCTGGTTCAGTGGGTCGGATTCAAGCAGGCGCAACTCCCCTACGCACAGGAAGACCGTCTCTCGGGAGAAACCAAGTATGACCTCTGGCGCATGATGGCCTTTGCCTTGAGCGGCATCACCAGTTTCTCCGTACGCCCTCTGCGGCTCGCCTTTGTGCTCACGCTGCTGGTGGTCGCTCTGGTGGCGGTCTATTCCTTGTATGTGTTGGCGGCTATCGTTACCGGCAAATACCTCGCCCCCGGCTGGACAAGCACCATGTTCATCATACTCATACTCGGCGCGGCGCAACTATTGGTTATCGGCATTGCAAGCGAATACCTGGCGCGCATGTATGTCGAACAGAAACAGCGGCCCATTTATCTGGTCCGTAAACGGAACAACGCCCGCGAATAATTGTGA
>SLFT01000523.1 GCA_007124105.1 Candidatus Hydrogenedentota bacterium
AGCCGCCAATATCGTGACCGCTTTGCAAGATAGACAGCCGCCCACTTGTGTTTCGTGCTGCGGCAAATAGCGTGATCAGGAACAAGTTTGCTTTGCGGCAACAACGGCGCCGCTCTTGCCATGCGCCACGGTGTGCATTGCCCTTGTGGTCGCTAGCCCCCAGCTTCTTTGGCTCATAACCGGCAGAAGTGCCGTATACAAAAAAATGTGGCCTCTAAGTGGTATGGCCGTCGTCAGGGTATCTAAAAGACGAAGACCCCTTTGTTTATGGGCTCAGAGCATGTCTCTTTGGATTTCTTGATTTCGACCTGTTAAACAAGTATACTATCCCTATCCGGATGCTAGATTCCGCTTGTGCTGGTGTGTGCGGGCGGAAACAGGCGTTCATTTTTCCCAGGCGATATGCGCTGTAATACAGCCGTGAGGAGAGTGCCATGTCCTATAGTCAAGATGTTTATGAACTTGTCGTGAAAAAGAACCCGGCAGAGCCTGAATTTCATCAGGCAGTGCGTGAGGTGCTTGAAACGCTGGAACCCGTGATGGAGCGCCATCCCGAATATGAGGAAAACCGAATTCTCGAGCGTTTGACGGAACCTGAGCGGGTCATCATGTTTCGCGTTCCCTGGTTCGACGATAAAGGCCGTATCCAGGTGAATCGAGGCTTCCGCATCGAATTCAACAGCGCTATCGGCCCTTATAAAGGTGGGCTGCGGTTTCATCCGACCGTGTACCTTGGCATCCTTAAGTTCCTGGCCTTTGAGCAGGTGTTCAAGAATTCTCTGACTACGCAACCGATAGGGGGCGGCAAGGGCGGCTCTGATTTTGACCCCAAGGGCAAGTCTTCCAGCGAAGTGATGCGTTTCTGTCAATCGTTTATGACCGAGCTGGCTCATCATATTGGTCCCAATACGGATGTTCCCGCCGGCGATATTGGCGTGGGCGGACGCGAGATCGGTTACTTGTTTGGCCAGTATAAGCGGTTGCGCAACGAGTTTACCGGGGTACTCACAGGCAAGGCGTTAAGCTGGGGTGGTTCGCTGATTCGGCCCGAGGCCACGGGCTACGGCGCGGTATATTTCGCGCAGAATATGCTTGCCGCGCATGGCGACGACTTTGCGGGCAAGGTGTGTTCAGTGTCAGGATCGGGCAATGTCGCCCAGTATACCATTGAAAAGTTACTGGAACTGGGCGCGAAGCCCATATCTGTGTCCGACTCGAATGGGACCATTCATGATCCTGACGGCATTGATTCAGAGAAATTGGCCTATATTATGGAATTAAAAAATGTGTACCGCAGTCGCATCAAGGAATATGCGGACCGGTTCACAGGCGCCACATACCACGAAGGGAAACGCCCGTGGTTTATTCCTTGTGACTGCGCCTTCCCCAGCGCCACACAGAATGAAATCAACAGCGCCGACGCCGCGCTGCTTGTGAAGCAGGGCTGTAAACTGGTTGCGGAAGGGGCCAACATGCCCACGGACCCGGAAGGCATTGATGCTTTTATTGCCAACGATGTATTGTTTGCGCCGGGCAAAGCGGCCAATGCCGGCGGTGTGGCCGTGTCGGGCCTGGAGATGGCCCAGAACGCGCAGCATACCAGCTGGACCCGTGAGGAAGTGGACCGGCGCCTCCAGGATATTATGAAAGCCATTCATACGCAGTCAGCGGATGCGGCATCCGAATATGATCATCCGGGCAATTATGTTGTTGGCGCGAATATTGCCGGCTTTGTCAAGGTGGCGGACGCCATGCTTGATCAGGGCGTGGTGTAAGGAGCGCCTGCAATCTTCAAATAAAGCGCGGGAACCATCCCGAGGCAACCGATAAAGGGACGATGTGGCGTCAACGGAACAGACACTGAGCACCGGTTTGGCTGAACTTGACCAGCTCCTGCGCGGGTTGGTTGCCGGGGACAATGTCGTCTGGCGCGTGGACGATGTGGAGAGTTATCGCTCTTTTGCCGTTCCCTACTGTCGCTACGGCGCGGAATCCGGGCGCAATGTGGTGTACCTGCGATACGCCACGCATGCGCCCCTTATCGAGTCTGAAATGGTTGTAGGCAAGGCGGCGCGGCATGATCTTGATCCGGCCATTGGGTTCGAGCCTTTTCTGGACGCGGTACATACGATTATCGAAAATACCCCTCGCGGCGCCTATTACGTGTTCGATTCATTGTCCAGTCTGGCCGCTACCTGGTACAGCGACCAGATGCTCTGTAATTTCTTTATGCTGACCTGCCCTTATTTATATGATCGCGGCGACATCGCTTATTTCGCGGTTATGCGCGATAGTCACTCGAACGAGGCGGTTATGCCCATCCGCGAAACGGCGCAGGTGATGATTGATGTATACCAGCACGAGGGCAGCTTATATCTGCGGCCAGTGAAGACGCAGCAGCGTTTTTCTCCGGACATGCATACGCTGCACCAGTGGCGGGACGACGCGTTCACGCCTATTTCAGCGAGTTACACCATCACGCGCATACTGCGCTACGCGCCGCCTTCCGCGGTGGGTTGCGCCGTGTTGCCGCTGGATACCTGGAACAAGACATTTCTGCAAACACAGGAACTGATGCTCGGACCGCCTGAAGCGCGGGAAAGCGGTGAGGCGCGCGACTTGTTCGAACGATTGCTGCGCATGGTTATTTCACGAGATGACCGCGTACTCGCCCTGGCGCGCGCCTATTTGAATCTCGAAGACCTGCTTGATATTGGACGGCGCATTATCGGGACCGGCATGATTGGCGGCAAGGCCGTGGGCATGTTGCTTGCCCAGGCAATTTTGAAACGCCGCGGCGGCGAGCGTTGGCGTACGCTGCTGGAGGGGCACGACAGCTTCTATATCGGCGCGGATGTGTTTTATACCTACCTGGTGCGCAACGG
>SLFT01000271.1 GCA_007124105.1 Candidatus Hydrogenedentota bacterium
GAATTTGGGAACGAGGAACGAGGAAACGACAATGTTTCGTCATTCGCACGCGCAACAGAAATCTGTGTGGTATGCGGGGCAACCAGTATCCGGAGAAACAAGTTTGTCACCATGCGTCGCTGTCCTGGCCCCTTACGATTCCGATACGCCTGCCCCATGAACAGTGACTGCGCGCTCACCCCCTTCATTCATCCAGGCGGATATGTTAAAATTCACAGCATGATACGAGCATTCATTGCCATTGCGCTTCCGGAATCCACACGGACAGCCCTGGACGCTTTTGCCGCGCGTTTACGCAAGGACGCGGTACGCGCCCGTTGGGTGAATCCCGAGGCCATGCATCTTACCTTGTGTTTTCTGGGCGACATATCGCCGGAACAGACGATAACAGTGCGCGCGTATCTTCGGGACGCCTGTCGCGCGGTCAGCGGTCCTGCGCTTCTGACCCGGGGCATTGGCGCGTTTCCTTCGCTGCGCAAACCGTCTGTTTTCTGGGCGGGGGTTGAAACATTGGAAGGCGATCTTGCGGCGGTGCAGCGCGTTGCGGCGTCATGCGCGCAGGCTGTCGGGATACCGCCTGACGACAAGGCATTCCACGCACATGTCACACTGGCGCGCATACGCAAGCGCCAGGATGCGGGAATATTTGCGGATGCGCTGACGCCGTATCTTGATACGGCAGGCGCACTGACGTTCGGACATGAATTCAAGGCGGCAAACGTGGTATTGTTCAGTAGTACATTAACACGACGTGGACCGGTTTATCGGCCCGTCGAGGAGTTCTCGCTGTTATGATAGAAGGGCCCGCCATACTGCGCGAAGTGACGCGGATGATTGTGTACAGCGCCATCACGCTGTACATGATGGCTGTCCTGTTGCGCTGGACAGCGCCGTTTATCTCGTTTGACATCTATCGGCGTGGACTGCGAATCGTCCCCGCCATTACGGATCCTTTTCTCAAACTTATCCGCCGGGTGCTTCCGCCGATGGGGTTTGCCGACTGGTCGCCCGTGGCTGCGTTGCTGATGCTTTGGGTGTTGCGGGTCGTGTTGGTGCGTCAATAAACGGTTGCGCCTGCGTGCGCGGTTTCTTCCGGGAGCGGCTCCTGATGGCGAAGACATCACTGGCGCGCAGCGGGCGGGAAGACTAGTATCCATTTCATCAAATAACACAACTGGACCGGGAGGAAATGCCATGACATTACAACAGGAACTGGAACAAATCGGGCGGCAGGCGCGAACGGCTTCCGGTGTGTTGCGTTCGTTGTCGCGAAGCGTCAAAGACGCCGCCTTGCGCGCGGCTGCGGACGCGTTGCGGTCCGAGCGGGACGCGTTGCAACAGGAAAACGTAAAAGACCTGAACGCGGGACGGGACAAGGGATTGTCCGGCGCCATGCTGGACAGGTTGGAGCTGACCGAGACGCGTATTGACGCCATGGCAACGGGCCTGGAGGCAGTCGCTGCCCTTCCTGATCCTGTGGGCGACATCACCGACCAATATGTACACCCCAACGGCTTGCGCATCGCCCGGATGCGTCAGCCCCTGGGCGTGGTGGGCATCATTTACGAGAGCCGTCCGAACGTGACCGCCGACGCGGCGGCGCTGTGCCTCAAGTCCGGCAACGCCACCATCCTGCGCGGCGGCTCCGAGGCGATCCACTCGAACAAGGCCATTGCGCGTGTGTTCAGCGACGCCGCCACGAAAGCCGGCGCGCCGGAACATGCCGTGCAGATTCTTACGACCACCGACCGCGCCGCTGTCGGCGAAATGCTGAAACTTGACAGATACATTGACGTCATTGTGCCGCGCGGCGGCAAGGGACTGATTACGCGCATATACGAGGAATCGCGCATTCCGGTTGTTGCGCACCTCGACGGCATTTGCCACACGTATATCCATGAAGACGCTGATGCCGCAATGGCGCAGCGGATTGCTGTTGACGCCAAGTTACAGCGTCCCGGCGTCTGCAATGCCATGGAGACGTTGTTGGTCCATGAGGGCGCGGCGCCGCTTTTGTTGCCTGACATCGCCAGGGCGTTGAGCGCGGGTGGTTGTGCGTTGCGCGGCTGCGAGCGTACCCGTCAGCTTATTGACTGCGCCGAGGCGACGGCGGAAGACTGGACCACGGAGTACCTGGACAAGATACTGTCCATTCGTGTGGTGGCGTCCTTCGAGGAAGCGGTCAGCCATATCAACGAATACGGCAGCCATCACTCGGACGCGATTGTAACGGAGAATTACGCGATGGCGGAACGGTTTCTGGACGAAGTGGACAGCGCGTCGGTGTATGTGAACGCGTCCACCCGTTTTACTGATGGGTTCCAGTTCGGGCTTGGCGCGGAAATCGGGATCAGCACCAGTAAACTCCATTGCAGAGGGCCCATGGCGCTCGAGGGGTTGACCTCGCTGAAATACGTCATACGGGGAAGTGGGCAGATTATTGGATAATCCCAAACGCATAGGCGTGTTCGGCGGCACTTTTGATCCGATTCACGCCGGCCATCTGGCCATTGCCCGCGCGGCGCAGGAACAAGCGCGCCTGGACAAGGTGTTGTTTGTGATTGCCGCGAATCCGCCGCATAAGGAGGGCGCGGCGCTTACACCCGCGCCGTTGCGTGTTGCCATGACTGAAGCGGCCATTGCAGACGATCCCAACTTCGAAGTGTCTCGCGTTGAACTGGACCGCGCCGGGCCGTCGTATACCGTTGAGACCCTGGCGCTTCTCCATGCGTCCCTGCGGCCGGAGCGATTGTTTTTCATTGTCGGATACGATTCCGCGCTCGATCTTCCCGGCTGGCAGCGTCCCGGAGAAATTCTGGAACTGGCAACCTTGCTTGTGGCGCCGCGCCCTCAAAACACGGCGCCGCTTCCACCAATGATTGC
>SLFT01000266.1 GCA_007124105.1 Candidatus Hydrogenedentota bacterium
TGATTTTTTTAAGACGCCGATGCCCGTTGTATATCCGCGCATGCAATGCCTGATCACGTCACATAAGGTTAACCAGTTCCTGCATCATTATGGCTTTGACAGCGAGGCGGTGCGCAATGACGACGATTTGCTGGCAAAGGCGTTGCGCGCCGATGCCGAAACGCCGGCCCTGGATGCTTTATCCCGCTTGCGCCCTGGTTTCGAGCAGGCCCTTGAAAACCTGATATGCGGCATTAGCGAGCATGACAGCCGCTATGATGTTTCTCGCGCATCCGCCCGATTCCGGCGGGATACGCTGGCGAACCTCGAGCGGCTTGAGCGACGTTTGCTGTATACTGACAAGGAAAAGCGTACTGTGATTGAAGCCCGAATAGATCGGTTGCGGACTGTAATAGCGCCGCGTCGTGTGCCCCAGGAACGCATGCTGTGTGTGTTCAGCTTTGTGTTTGAACACGGGTGGCCGTTAATAGAACGAATGGCGAAAACGCTTGATACGAGAATCCATGGACTACAGGAGATAGAATTGTGATGGACGCAAATGGCAACAGCGTGGACGTACTCGCCATAGGCGCACATCCTGATGATGTGGAATTGGCTTGTGGCGGATTATTGATCAAACTGGTAAATGAGGGGAAGCGTGTCGCCATATTGGACTTGACCCAGGGAGAAATGGGCAGCCGTGGCGATGCCGACCAGCGCTCGAGTGAAGCTGAAGCGGCTGCGGCCATTATGGGCGTACATGCGCGCGAAGAGGCGGACCTGTCAGACACGAGACTGGCAAATACCACCGAACAACAGCGCGCCATCATTCCTTTTATCCGCAAGTATCGGCCTACTATTATCTGCGCGTTGATGGCGCCGGACCGACATCCGGACCATGCCGCCGCCCATGCGCTCAGCCGCGACGCCAACTACTACTCGGGGCTGACACGGATAGAAACGGGCCAGCCGCCCTATCGCGCGCCACGCATTTACTATTTTTACCCCTATACGGAACTGGCCGGCGCGCCGCCGTGCGTAGTGGATATTTCAGATGTATTTGACCAGAAAATGGAGGCGTTGCGCGCATATAAATCCCAGTTTCATAATCCGAAATACAATGGCCCCTCAACGCACATATCTTCTCAGGAATTTTGGGAGGATATTAAAATGCGCGCCCGATACTGGGGCGGTCGTATCGGTACACAGTACGGCGAACCGTTGTATACGGAAACGCCCTTGTTGCTCAATACGCTTCCCGGCCTGGAACGGGACGGTGGATAAAAGGACGCGGTTGTCATGACGCCATGTCGCACTTGCCAATACGAGGTCTCAGAAGAGGCGCCGTTCTGTCCACATTGCGGGGCGCCCCATCCGGCGAATCCAGAGTGGGACGGGTGGGGATACGAATACAAATCGAAAGCAATGATCGGTCGGATGCCGTTGCTGCATATTTCTTTCAAGTACAGACCGAATAGGGTGCCCGTTGTGGCGCAGGGCGTCGTGGCTATTGGTCAGTTCGCCACTGGAATTATCACCATTGCTCAGTTCGGGGTCGGCATCGTGAGCATCAGCCAGTTTGCCGTTGGCGTCTGGGCCATCGGGCAGCTGGCGGCCGCTTCATCCCTGGTTGCGCAGGTGGGCGTATACCTTTACTGGGGACGCGGCCAGGCCGTTACAAGTCTCGCGGAACTTATTGCATGGCTATTACAATCGGGTTAAAAGCGCCCATACTATCTTTTCGGAGTTACAATGTCCCTATTGCTGTTGCTGTTGATGAGCCATTGTACTGGAGTTTTCGGGATGGATGAGTCACTGGAGAAACCTATCTTTTCCCCTGAACTATTTAAAACAAGCCCTGGTTGCTCGTGGCGGCTTGAACATGATCCCGCGCTTTCGATGAACTCATGGTTTATCGCGGGACCAGGCCCGGGCGTGTATCGTGAAGACTGGTTGCGCCTTGTTAAGGCCTTTCGTGAACAAACGCGCGCTGGCGTTAACCGTGTACTCGCATTGCACACGTCCGACGAGGACGCCTGGTTTCGCCCCTCGCCGCCCCTTGGCAATGCGTTCGGATTGACGCCCGGCGAGTCGCTCTTCGTTTCCATGCGCGCGCGTGTCGCGGAGGGAGATGAAACCATTCTAAGCATTGGATTTTCTGCGTCGTTACAAGATACGAACGCGCCTGGCGACAGCGATGCCATGCTCGTAATCCCAGGCGACGGCGTATGGCATGACGTCGAGACCGTTCTCACGGTGCCCGATGTTGGCGCGGCGGCAATTCCAGTAGTCTATCTTACCAGAGACCAAACCGGACAGTGTCTACGTGTGGAGGTGACAGACGTTATCCTTGGCGTTGCGGATGCCGCGCGCATGTCTGCCGTGAATGCCATATTGCGGGTTGCAGGGGACGGCCATCTGTGCCGCGGCATTTACGATCGCGCCGACCTCGCCTGGGCGGCGTCCGCATATACCCACTATTTTGCCTTTGTATACGACCGCAGTTTCTACGATCCCGAACACGGCTACCAGGTAGCGTCTTTCCTGGCTGACAAGGAACATCGTTTCGGCGGCGTGGACGCGGTGATACTCTGGCCGGCATACCCGCGCATAGGCGTTGACGATCGCAACCAGTTTGATTTTTTTCGCGACATGCCCGGAGGCATCCGCGGATTGCGCGATGTGTGCCGCCAATTCCAGGAACACGGAGTTCGCGTGTTACTGCCCTACTTGCCCTGGGACCAGCAAACACGCCGCGAGACGGGCTCAGATGCGGCCATGATGGCGGCGCTAGTAACGGAACTCGGCGCCGACGGCATTCATCTTGATACGCTTGCGGAGGCCACGACGCCTTTACGCCGAGCGGTGGATGCTGCTGGTGAAGGTGTGGCGCTTGTGCCTGAA
>SLFT01000368.1 GCA_007124105.1 Candidatus Hydrogenedentota bacterium
CACGCAAGCGCCGCCGCCCATTTAAGTCTGTTCTTGCCCTCGAGCAACTCGTGCATGATAAACTGGCTCAGACACAGCGCATTATGTACATACGCGCCTTGTTCCTCAAGGCGGCGAATAAGCCCAAGATTCGCTGCGGGTTCAAGGACGGTGTAAATTTCGCCGCACACCCCAATTTTGGGCTGTCCCGCCGGTGGATTGGCCTGCTGCGCCACATATTGTTTGTCGAAGGCCCATACATCGCGTACAATGTCGCGGATAAATTGTCGTTGCCGCCGCTTTGAAAGATCGGGAACAACTTCCAAAAGCCAGCCCGTGATATTGCGTGGTTGGGCTGCGACGACACGCACGTCCACGCCGAGCTGACGCAATGTACTCTGATGCACAAGACAATAGGTTTTTTGGCGACAATCCCCGCAGTTATCCCATTCAAGTACGATATTGCTGCCTCGCTCGCGAAGCTCCAAAATGCTGCCCAGAAGAATTTTGGCGGGCAAACACATGTTTTCATCCATGTATTGTGTGCCCCTGTCAATTGTCTTTCTGCTGATGGGCGGCGCAAGCTCTACCTCAATATTTGTCACGCCAATTTTGGACAAGGACTTCTCAATAGACTGTTTCAACAACTTGCCATATACGCCCATGGAGGGCATCCCAACTCGGATACGTTGAGCGCCGTTGATTGATGCTGCAGTCATAAGTCTCGTTTCTTGTTGTATTTTTCGCTGTAACTGTCTAGCAAGCATAACAGGTTGAAACTATTGTAGGCCCTGAGCGACCGTCACTCCCGCGAAAGCGGGAATCCAGAGCCACGCTCACAGCGTATCAGATGCCTTCCAGATGCTCGCTTTCGCGGGAATGACGGGCACTCGCTGTTAGTCGGGCGCGTTGTATAATCTGCTAGACAGATACTTTTATTCTGACGAATGAAAGAAAAACGACATTGTACGAGAACGTTTTATATATCCATAATGTTGACTATTCCCATCGGTATTCAATGACGTTTTTGTATATCAGGCATGGTGTGGGAAGATAAAGGGCGCTTGATCAGGGCCTTGTCTGTATCGCTTAAATCAACTGTTTTTAACATGCTCAGACTGTGTCGAAAAAGGTATCGTACTATTGGTTTGGAAATAAGCCAATATGCGCACGCAACCGATGTGTGTGGTGCAACGATATTAAAAGAATGTATCCCACGTCCCCATCATTTCCCGCCTGGAACCGGAAGCATAATAATGTATGCTTTATCAATTTTTAATCGGTCATGGTTGCTTATTTTTTCAGGAACGCGTCTATTTCACGTCCGTCCAATATCCATGCGAGATTGAAACGGGCGATTTGTATGGCGGAATACTGGCCCTCGGGGCCGCCTTCAAAGAGGAGATAGATATAGCCCTCGCTTGGCGTGGCCGGGCGTCCGGCAGTCATCGAGGAATAGGCGCTCGGCCCGTCGAATACGAGTCGCTTCACCGGCCAGCTCTGGCCGCCGTCGAAACTGACCCATACGGTGATGTTGCGTCTTCCGCTGCCGCCTTCGCCGCCGTCGGCATCCAGGTTGCTGTAAACAAGGATGTCCGCGTCGTCCACGGGCAACTGCGTCAGCCCGGCCATGCACCCATACGCGCTGCCGCGCATACCGTCGGGCAGATAAGCGCAGCGCGTCGGCCCCAGCCAGGTAGCGCCGCCGTCTTCGCTCCAGGCGATGTAACGATTGCCGTGGGTCATATGTTCGCGGGAATTGTAGTAAATGCGTCCGTCCGTAAGTTCGGCCAGTGCGCCTTCGCCGGTGCCGAGCACGGGAAAGGGCGTACTCGTTTGCCAGGTGCGTCCGCCGTCGTCGCTGTAAATAGCCGAATTATAAATGTAAGGGCGAAAAGGCAGGGAATTATCCATGCCCGGGGGATAGACGCGCGCCGGTTGGAGTATGCGTCCCTTGTGCTCGCCATAGCGCAGGGTGATGCCCGAGTCTGCGCCGTGCGTACCGCCGACACCGCCGAGGGCATCCGGATGAATCGTTGTCATTTCCTCGCGCCAGGTGAGGCCGTTGTCTTCGCTGCGGTACATGATATTGTTGGCGTCAAATACGAGGATGTCGCCCCGTTTCTCGTCCACAACGGCTGCGCCCATGTGTACGCCTTGCTCCCCTATCTGGATAACATCGCTCCAGGACGCGCCGCCGTCCTCGCTGCGACGCACCACCACCGGGCTGTTGTTGCGATCCGCTCTGAAAGCCAGAACCGTCCCGTCCATCGCCACGACAACGCTCGGGAATCTATGCCCCTCGAAAAGTTGCTGTATTTCAAAGAACGGTGTTGCGGCACCGTTGTCTTCCAGTGACACGGCGTCGTATGAAATCATCAAAGTCATAACTATTGTGGCCATCACATACAAAAACTTGTTCATGGTTCATCCCTTTTATGTCTGGTATTGCCGCGGACTGAATAAGCTGTCTGAGAAGCGACGCGATTTATATCGGCGCTATATCCCCGCAAGCATACCCCTATAAGCGGTGTTGGGTCAACATGCGTCTTGGGGCGCTTACTCCGGATATTTCACCCCCGCCATGGCTGGGTGCGCCTGCGGCGCAGCCATACAAACGAACTGAGCAACTGTCTTCCAGCCTTGGCAGACAGTTACGAATACGCCTTTATTTCCGCGCTTTTTTTAGGAGTGCCCTCCCCTACTATCTTCGTGGGTTCTGAATAGACAGCGGATTACCTGGAAGGGTCCAGCAGGCGCAATTTTCTGAAGTATTTGCGGCGTCAAACAGCCTGCTGCGCATCACGCCATTTTTATTCCACGCACCGCCAATAAACAGCAAGTCCAATTGTATGGCTGCGCCGCATCATCGAATTGTTTAGTCTTCGGGTTGCGGGCAAG
>SLFT01000221.1 GCA_007124105.1 Candidatus Hydrogenedentota bacterium
CTCATGCTGTACACCTTTTCAGGCGACGTGGGCGCGCTTACCTGGGGGTTGCGGCTTGCGCAACAGTACGTGAACGCCCGCCACCCAAATACCGGGCTGGGCGTGTATCAGTATTCACAGGCGATGCGGCGCGCCGACCCGCCCGAGGACGAAAATGCGCCTGACTTCACCTATTCCACCTATGGCGACCGCACCCAGCGCCAGTTCGGCCCGGAATTTGGCGAGGTCGCCCTCGAAGGCTACTACCTGCCCAACGACCGGTCCATCTATAGCCTGCACGCGCTGATGCAGCTGCAGCTGGCCGACATGCTGGGAAGGGTGGGCGCCGAGATGCGCGCCTATACGCTGGCGGGAATGCGCGCCTACGCCGAACACGCCTACAACTTCGACGACAATACGCTTACCCCCATGTTCGCCGACGGCACGTCGCTGGACGGGTATGTCATGAAACGTAAAGGCTATCACGGCAACGCCGGCAGCGTGATAGAAGCGCAATCGGCGCGCATGGCGCTGCTGCTCTCCTACAGCCGCGCGTGCCGCGTCAGCGACGACCCACAGCTGTGGCGCGTGGTGCGAGGCGTTGCGCGCGGACACGGTCTGGGAGATTTCGGCGAATCTGTGACGGACGCCCCAGCCCTTAACCTGGATACGGACAACAGCGATCCCATAGCGGTCTTTGCGCTGCTTGAACTGGAGCGCGCGGCGCCAGGCCGAGGCTACCGCGACCTTGCGTGTGTTATCGCCGAAAACATCATGAAAACCAGGTTCCATAAGGGCATGTTTGCCAACAATCCGGACGCTTCAAGCGCGCGGATAGACGTTATCGAACCCCTCGCCCTGCTCACCCTTGCCGCCCATCTGCGCGATACGCCAAATGCGGTGCCACAATACCGGGGCGGACGCGCCTACTTTTCGCCGTGAACCAGGTCTGTGCTGTGTGCCCTGTGTGGGGCGGGTATGGGTGTTACGCAATCGGCCATGCGGGGATGGCGTGGTCTATTTGCCGCATGAGCTCAAGGGTCTGGCGCAGCGCTTCGGTGACAGCGCGATACCGTTCTATATCAGCGAAATCGAGGACGCGACCCTTTCGATCTTTCAACCATTTGGCGCACACCTGATAGCCGCCTATCTGGAACTCCCATACCTCGGGCGGCACGGGCTCAAAGTATTGTCCGTCATTGATATAAACGCGGCCTGGCCTGGCATCCACAGGCGGCGCGTAGCGCGTGTTGACCACAATGTTGTCCCCCGGCTCCGGGAAAAGCGCGCGCGGTTCGGGCACATCTTCAAGCAGGTGCAGCGCTGTCAGTTCCGCGCCCAAGGCGCAAAGCCGCGCAAACAATTGCGTGTCGCTCGTCAACGGAAGACGCGGAAAGTCTCCTTTCAGAAAGGCCGCGTAACGACTGCGGTATATCGGGCTGTGGAAAATGGCATAGGCGTAATGAAACACATCTTCCGGCCCGAACGTACGTTTCAGGTCGCCCCGTCCCTCGGTTACAAATTCAAGTCCCAGTTGTTCTTCAAAGGCCTTTACAAATTCCGGCGTAAGATTCGGACGCCGTCCGCCTTTGCCCGCCGGCCACGGGAAAGACTCCAGCAGATGGTCGCCATTGGGATAAACATAGAGCGGGAACAGGTAGTTTACTTCTTTGAGGCTGACCGTGTGATGCTGGATGAGTTCCTTTGAACAAAACACATGTTCCCAGCCCCGCCCAATTTCGATAGAACGCGTGGTGCATAAGCCCACGTTCCCACCGCGAAGCATATTGCGCATGACTTCGTGGCGCGGCCTGCACAAAAAGCCGCTGGACTTGCCGGTATAATACGTAAAGCGCTCATCAAAAGGACGGTATAGAATGGGTGTCAAACGCTGTTCGTTTATACTCGAGGCGTTAACATCTTCCTGTGCCCAAACCACTTTCCAGTCTTTAACGTCTTTTCTTAAAGTATACTTTTCACGCGCATCTTCAGCTGACACCTTGCCAAAGTCCCGGACAGTGTCCCACATTTCTTCGCGAGTGAACTGGATGGTCAGTTTGTCTCTGGCGGTAACAATACCCACGGAATTTACGGGCATGATGTCGCAGACATTCCAGCCCTTCTGATATTCTTCGAGCAGCTGTGTTTGCTGCGGCTTGAACAGGTAGAAAGGGGATTGCGGCGCGATGCGGTCCCATGATGTGTTTGTGAAGCCATGCCGATTCAGCCAGTCATATTTGCTTTGCCGTTTGCCATAGATTTCCGTATGAAATACGTTGGCTGTTTTTCGGGATTTGACATTTTCCTTGCGGACAAAAATGCCAATGGACACGCCCTGCTGTATGTCGAAAACGTTTTCGTCTTTGGAACCGTCTGGGACGGTTTCTCGCTTTTTGACATTGCCATGCAGGTCTATGAGGTAGATGTCGTCGAAGGTCTGCATAAGGCTTTGTCGCATGCCGCGAAAAGTGGGATTGTCAAGATAACCGTGGTTGGTGATAAACGCCAGTACGCCGTAGCCGGTCCGCTCGACACGATATTGTCCAAAGCGAATGAACTTGACATAATCATCGTTAAGCCATTTTGGGTTACGTTCTCCCAGCGGTTCGCTGTCGCAATGGAAATAACCGGGAGCGCCACCCTGCCAGGGCAGGGGGTCCTTTATCAGCGCTTTGGACCATTCGTTGTTGTTTGCCGAATGCCCGGAATAGGGCGGATTGCCAAGGACCACCATGATGGGCGCGTCGGTTTTGATGTTTCGGGCGGCATTGGCTTCCTTCGCAATTTGGTCGGCAAAAGGAAACGCGGCGGTTTCCGCCATGCCCGCCTCGTCGAGAGTGTTGGTAAGATAGACGCGCAGCCGTTCGTTGTGTGGGAATTGATAGCCGGTATCCTTGAGCAACCAGCCGAGTTTCATGTGCGCCACGGCATAAGGGGCCATCATGAGTTCAAAGCCGTGCAGCCGTGGCAGTAGATGCATGGCGACATAACCGCGGTCGCCCGCCCACGCGCCGCGATTGGGCGCAAGGGTCTCATAGATATGTCGCACCGTTTCATAAAGGAACGTGCCCGTACCTGTGGCGGGGTCGAGTATCTGCACACGGTGGGTATCAACAGCGTCGCCGTCCGGCTTTTCCGCCGTAACCGTTGAATTATCTGCCAGCCCCGCTGGGCAGGCAAAATCGTCTTTCAGGATGGCGTCCACGCTGCGCACGATGTAGTTGACCACCGGCTCGGGCGTATAGTACACGCCCCGAGATTCGCGCAATGACGGGTCGTAAGCAGCCAGAAAGGATTCATAGAAATGCACCACCGGGTCTTCGCGCCGGTCGGCCTTGCCGAAATCGCGCAGTACCGCGGCCATATCACAGCGGCGCAGGATGTCCGCAAGCAGGTCCACCGCCCATACCACGCTTGTGTTCAGGCGTGTTCCCGCGATATATTCGAAGACCTCGCGCAGAAACGGATTGGTGGCGGGCAGGTCAATGGCGGCAGTGCGTCGTGAAAACTGGTCGGCTTCGCTGTCGGGCACGTTCACGCGGCCACTGAACATGCCATAGCATACGGTCTGGGCGTACATATCGGCGAACTGTTCGTGGGTGATGTCGCGCAACAGCGTTTGCCGGAATCCCTCGAGTATGCTATGGAGCGAACCTGTCGCGTCTTCCTGCTCAGAAGCGGCCAGGATGGCGTCGCGGATGATCTGCGCCACCCGCGCCAGCCGTTCCGCCAGGGCTATCGGGTCGGCAATGCCTTCAGCGCGGGCCGAAAAAAATACGTCAAAAAGCTGCCGCAAATGTTCTTCCGCGCCCAGGAGCGGTTTTAGCCGTCCCTTCTGCGGCAGGCGGGCTAGAAACACCTGCATCTCCATTTCGCCGTTTAAGTAATAGCGAAATTCGAGGTAATTGGTAAGAACGAGGTTGTCAATCCCGTCGAGATATCGCGTCATCTGTTCGCTCTTCTCGACTGCGTCCAGGGGCATGCCCAAATCTTTGCATTCAATGTAGCCCAAGGGCGCATCGCCACTCTGGACAATGAAATCAGGCGCACCGCAGGCAATGCGCCTGGGCTCATTGGTTGCGTCAATATCCTTGCCGAGGGACGTGATCAATGCTTGCAGCGCGGGCCGAAAACTGTGCTCTGTTGCGTTGCCCGCCTTGTGGAGCGCGCTCAATTCGCGCAGATAGTGCAGAACCGGATTTGCCATGCGCAAAATCATACTCGTATGTTCGCCTGGGAATCAAACCGCAGAAAACATGAGGCAAACAGTGACCGTGTTATACAGGACAATAGATTGTTTTACTTGGACAAAAACCACTTGTTTATGCTATGCTCTCACTATTCCGAACTCCCCCTGAGCGAAAGGCATATCATGAGCAAAATCACAGAAGCGGACGTGTCGTATGTGGCGTCGCTGGCGCAATTGCGGCTGGACGATGTCGCGCGGGCGCGTCTGGTGAAGGAAATGGGCGATATCCTGGCGTATATGGACACACTGAACGGGCTCGATACAGACGGCGTCGAGCCAATGATGCACGCCCTCGATATGACCAATGTATTCCGCGAGGACGTGGTTGAGCCGTCACTGTCCCGCGAAGCGGCATTGAAGAATGCGCCTCTTGACGATGGTTCGTATTTCATCGTGCCGAAAATACTGGAAGGAGAGGACGCCTCATGACGGATGCCTGGCACTGGAAATCGGCCCGTGAAATACGCGACGCGGTGAGCGCGGGCGCCGTTTCTGCGACACAGGTTGTGTCGGACCATTTGGCGCGCATTGACGACGTGGATGGGAGGGTGGACGCATTTACGCAGGTGTGGCGCGACATGGCGCTGGAAATGGCTGGGGCAGTGGACGCGAAGATTGCCCGCGGCGAGACGCCGGGCCCACTTGCGGGCGTTCCTGTGGCGCTCAAGGAATTATTTTGTACGCGAGAAGGTAAAACCAGCTGCGCCTCGAAGATGCTCGAGAATTTTGAAAGCCCTTATGATGCCACTGTGGTAAAAAAACTGGCGGCTGCGGACGCGGTATTTCTCGGGAAGGTGAACATGGATGAATTCGCCATGGGTTCTTCCACAGAAAACAGCGCCATTAAAACGACGAAGAATCCCTGGAATCTGAACTGTGTGCCGGGCGGTTCGAGCGGCGGCAGCGCCGCGGCGGTGGCCGCAGGAGAATGCCCGATTTCGCTGGGCAGCGACACGGGCGGCTCGATACGCCAACCAGCTTGTCTGTGCGGCTGCGTGGGGATCAAGCCCACTTACGGGCGCGTATCTCGTTTCGGGCTGGTGGCTTTTGCGTCGTCCCTTGACCAAATCGGACCTCTGACGCGCACGGTGGAAGACGCCGCCTTGACCCTGGACGTCATCTGCGGCAAAGACCCTATGGACGCCACCTCAGCGGATCTGCCCGCGACCGACTTTGTGGGAGGATTAACGGGCGATATCAGCGGGTTGCGCGTGGGGTTGCCCCGCGAGTATTTCACAGAGGCGTTGAACGCGGAAATGCGAGAGAAGGTGGAGCGCGCCATTGATGTATATCGCGCCAATGGCGCTGAAATTGTTGATATTTCGCTTCCATGCAGCGATTATGCTATCGCGGTGTATTATATTATCTGCACCGCTGAAGCGAGCGCAAACCTGGCCCGGTTTGACGGCGTGCGCTATGGATTTCGCCACCCCGACGCGAAGACAATGCAGGAGATGTATGTACTGAGCAAGAGCGCCGGCTTCGGCCCGGAGGTGCAACGGCGCATCATGCTGGGCACGTACGTGTTGTCCAGCGGTTACTATGACGCCTATTACCTGAAAGCGCAGAAGGCGCGGGCGCTCATTAAAAAGGATTTTGACGCTGCCTTCGAAAAGTGCGACGTCATTGCCGGGCCCACGTCGCCTACCCCCAGTTTTGCTTTCGGCGCAAAATCAGACGATCCGCTGGAGATGTATCTCAGCGACATCTATACCATCTCGGTGAACCTGGCCACACTGCCGGGCATGTCGTTGCCTTGCGGCCTGACCGATGCGGGTCTGCCCGCCGGGCTTCAACTCATTGCGCGGCCTTTCGATGAAGCAACGCTGCTGAATGCCGCCCATTTCTACGAAAAAAACCGCGGATTCGACATGGGACGACCGCCCATTGCCTGAGGAGATTGTAATGGAATATGAAGCAGTCATTGGCATGGAAGTGCATGTCGAGATCAACAGCAGGGCGAAGGTGTTCTGCGGCTGCGCCACGAATTTTAACGCCCCGCCTAATACGAACGTGTGCCCGATATGCCTGGGCATGCCGGGCGCATTGCCTGTGCTGAACCGCGACATGGTGGACAAGTCCATTGCGGTGGGCCTGGCGCTGAATTGCCAAATCTCGCGCTGGTCGAAAATGGACCGCAAGAATTATTTTTATCCGGACCTGGCCAAAAACTACCAGATTAGCCAGTACGATTTGCCGTTGTGCCATGATGGGCGTCTCGAGATTGAGGTAGACGGCGAAAGGCGCGTTGTCGGCATTACCCGCGCCCATATCGAAGAGGATACGGCCCGGAACACACACACATTGGGCGGCGGCCAGAGCGGCGTGGATTTCAACCGCTGCGGCCTTCCGCTGCTCGAGATTGTTACCGAACCCGACATTCGCAGCGCGAAGGAGGCGTACGCCTATCTGACCGCCCTCAAACAAATTTTGCAGTATCTTGATGTAAGCGACTGCAACATGGAAGAAGGGTCGTTGCGCGCCGAAGCCAATATCAGCATCCGGCCCAAAGGGGAAGCCGCCTTCGGCGTCAAGACGGAAGTAAAAAATGTGGCCTCCTTTTCGGGCACACAGAAGGCTATTGAGTTCGAGATTGCGCGCCAGGAAAAGGTTCTGCGCGAAGGCGGCGTCATCGAACAGGAAACCCGGGGGTGGGACGCGGACCGCGGCGTTACGTTTACGCAGCGCAAGAAAGAATCTGCGCACGACTACCGCTATTTCCCTGAACCCGACCTTACGCCAGTTGTTGTGGATGAGACCTGGGAACAGCGCATTCGCGAACAGATGCCCGAGTTGCCGGCGGCGCGTCGGAAACGCTTCGAGTCCCAGTATGGCCTGTCCCCGTATGACGCGCATGTATTGACCCTGTCGCGTTCCATGGCGGACTATTACGAGGCGGTGGTGGCGGCGAAAGCCGACGCGAAGAAGGCCGCGAACTGGGTGATGGTCGAATTGCAGGCCCTGCTTAGCGGCGACAAAGCGGCAATCGAGCACTGTAAAATTACACCCGAAAATCTGGCGGCTCTGCTGCAAATGATTGACGGCGGCGCCATCAGCGGCAAGATTGCCAAGGATGTGGTGGTCGCGATGTACGCCACCGGCGATGCGCCGGCGACAATTGTAGAGAAAAAGGGGTTGACTCAGATCAGCGACTCTTCAGTTATTGAAGACGCCGTACGCCAAATTTTGGATGGCAGCCCCGATCAGGTGACCCAGTACAAGGCGGGCAAGACCAAGGTGTTTGGATTTTTTGTCGGCCAGATTATGAAAGCCACGCGCGGCAAGGCGAATCCCGCGCTGGTGAATGATATACTGCGCCGAGAACTCGAAAAGTAGGAAAGCAACCGAAGCCCGCATGACACAATCAATAGAAACGCGAAATGACGCAATACTGGTTCAGAAGGCGCGCCTTGTCGCCGAGGCGGTAGAAAGCAAGAAAGCGCGGGACATCAAAGCCTTTGATGTTCGCGGCTTGACCTTGATAGCCGATATATTCATACTGTGTACCGCCACAAGCGAACCGCAGATCAAGGCTGTAACCAATGCTGCGCGCGAAGCGGTGCGAGACGCGGGACATGCCGTGCTGCGTGTGGAAGGCGACCATCGTTGCGGTTGGTTGGTGGTGGATTTTGGCGATGTTATCCTGCATGTTTTTCGTCCGCAGGCGCGCGAATTTTATGACTTGGACCGTCTGTGGGGCGATGCGCCAGAAGTGACATTATGCGATCATAACAACGACTAGAGAAGGAACAAGCGTAATGGCGGAAAGCCAATACACACCGGACATACCCTCACTCTATCATTATAAGTTACAGCGCATCTTGGGCGAAGGCGGCACGGGGCGCGTCTATCTGGCGATTGACGCCAAGAAGAACGAACCTGTGGCCGTTAAACTTTTTCATGAAAACTTCTTCCGCAATCGGCTGCATGTGCGTGACCTCTCCAAAAGCGTCGCCAGGTTTAAACGATTCAAGCACAATAACGTGGTGCAGATATTCGACTTCTATGACGACAAAGAAGGCCGCTGCATGATCATGGAATATGTGGACGGGCCAAGTCTCAAATGGTACATCCTGAATCGCCCATTCAAACTGGCCGAGCGCTTGAATATTTGTATGCAGATATGCCAGGGCATGCAATACCTGCACGACAAGGGATGCATCCATCACGACTTCAAACCCGCCAACGTATTGTTTACGCGAAATGGCATCGTTAAAATTGCAGACTTCTCGCTGTATGGAAGTAGTTTTCTCCTTGAACTGATAGACCGAAATGTGGGCGAACAGATTACGCCGATGTTTGTGGCCCCCGAATTTATTCGCAAAGAAAAAGTTACACAGTTCGGCGACCAGTACTCCATGGGCATTACGTTCTACATGCTGTTTACGGAAAAAGTGCCCTTCCCCGTGGATAACCTCAGCAAACTCTATCAATGCCATCTCAATGTCATGCCCGAGCACCCCTCTTTAGTTAATCCGCAATGCCCTACCGCGCTCGGTGATATTGTCATGAAGATGATCCAGAAGCGGCCAGAAAATCGCTTTGCGGACTGCGACCAGCTCAGTGTCGCCTTCAGTCAACTGGCGCGCCCACGTATTTGAGGCGCCTGGAAGACTTGTAGCCCTATCGCCAGCAAAGGCCGGCTTATCTCCGCGCAGGCGCATGCGAGCAGGGGGGAAGTGAATTTTTGTTTCCTCGCACTAAACGACGTTTACCCTGCCTGGATTTCAGCCTCTGGCGCTGTGGTATGTCTCCGATTTCGTTTTTTTGATTTTTTATCTTGCATTTTGAGTGCGTTTGTGGTATAGTAGAGGCAGAAATCGTTTATTGATTCACAATAGCGGCTGGTTCGTGAGCGTGATAGCGACTTTACTTAACGGTAGGTATCTGCGCAACAGCGACTGTTCAACGAACCTATCAGGCTGGATTTGGAACAAACAACATCAATGCCGACGTACGAGCTTTTGTGTGCGGCGGATACGGCAGGCTGAGGCGTAAAGACACTATGACCGCGATGGCATCCGAAAAGACCGTTGAGCGATTGAGCCTCTATCGCCGCCTTTTGTTGCGGCTTCGCGATGACGGCGCCGATGTTGTATTTTCGCATCAGCTGTGTGTGCCGGTGGGCGTTACGCCGGCGCAGGTTCGTCGGGACATCATGCAACTTGGCTGTTCGGGCGTACCTCATGCCGGCTATAAAATTAAAGACTTGCTGGCAGCAATAGCGGAGATGCTTGACGCGCCGCAGAGTCAGCGGGCGGTACTTGTTGGCGTTGGTCATCTTGGGCTTGCGTTGCTCACGCATTTTTCCGGGCGGTGGCGCTGGCTTCATGTTCACGCGGCTTTTGACGTGAATCCGTCCAAACACGGCGCAATCGTTCGCGGCTGCAATTGTTACGGCCTTGATCAGCTGCCTCGTATTGTACGCGAGTGGCGCGTTGAGGTAGGGGTGATCACGGTGCCAATGGATGCGGCGCAGACGGTGGCGACCATGCTGTGTGACGCGGGCGTGACGGGCTTACTGAATTTTGCGCCGCTTCGGCTTCAAACACCGGAGCATGTTTATGTTGAGAACGTGGACTTGACCACGTCCTTTGAGAAAGTAGCGTATTTTGCGCGCCACCCGGCGCGCCTTGCGAATAATAAGAACGCGGAACGAGACGCCGCGTCCGAGAAGGATCGGGCGGACGTCCCAGGGTAACTAAGGTTGTGGGCGCCGGTCGTTTGTTGCGTACCGGGCGCGCATAAAGGAGAACTGTTATGGTTGATAAAGAACAAGGCAGCTGTTGCTGCACGGAAGAGGCCAGCGAGGAGGAATTGCTCGCGCGTCTTGACGACGTTATTGCCGAGTACAAGGACAAGCCGGGCGCCTTGATCCCGGTATTGCAGATGGCCCAGGCAATCTTTGGCTATTTGCCCGACAATGCACTGCGCAAGATCAGTCTTGGACTGGACAAGTCCTACAGCGAGGTGGCGGGCGTGGTTGGATTCTACTCCTTCTTCTCGACGCAGCCGCGCGGCAAGCACATGATTCGTGTGTGCCTGGGCACCGCATGTTACGTGCGCGGCGGCAAGCAAGTGCTGGATGCGCTGAAGGACCGACTGGGCGTGGATGTGGGCGAGACCACAGCTGATCGCACTTTTTCGCTGGACGTAGCGCGCTGTTTCGGCGCCTGCGGACTGGCGCCGGCAATTATGATTGATGACGATGTCCATCAACGCGTCAAGGCGGTGCGGTTGCAACAGATTCTGGACCAGTATCTCGATCAGGATCAAGCGGCAACCGCGGCCAACGCATAAACAGCGTTCCGTGAAACCGTAAAGGAGACTTTTAAGCCATGACAACAAAAATTACATCCCCCAAAGAATTGACGGCCCTTCGCGAACAGGCCCGGGAGGCCATTGCTGTGCGTTCGGGCCCACGCGAAATCATTGTCACCGTACACATGGGCACCTGCGGCATTGCGGCGGGCGCGCGCGATGTGCTCGCCACGCTTGCGGAAACGCTGGACCAGGAAGGCGTCAAGAACGTCACACTGCGCCAGTCCGGCTGCGCGGGCTTGTGCGATCGCGAACCGATGATCACCCTGACAGACAAAGCGGGCAAGGAATACCGCTATGGCAAGTTAAACAATGAACGTATCCAGAACCTTGTGCAGGAGCACGTGGTGAAGGGCAACCCCGTCATGGATTATCTCATCGGCAACTAGCCGATATGA
>SLFT01000044.1 GCA_007124105.1 Candidatus Hydrogenedentota bacterium
ATGAACATATTGAAGCGTTTTGGCTGCCATAATCACTTCTCCGCAAACCACGTCGGTGTTCTCGTGTTATATGAAAAGACGCAGACAGGATGATAGCGAAACACCTGGATACAGTCAAGAAAAAGTACTCCAGGCCTGCCGTTTTTGTGAAACCGGTAAGCGGTGTTATTGCCCGTGTTCAATTATGGCGGCCACGGCTTCGGGCCTCACGCTTATTTCACGTACGCATCGGAACCCAATATCGGGCGCGCGCGTTTCGAAGGCGCGTTTGACAGCGTCATGCAGCGGCTGCGCGTACTGAAAGCTGCCGCCGCATACAAGCATGTCGTCTCCAAAGTGTGGGGGCGCCTCTATGCCTTCGTCGGCGCGGGTGCGCGTCCATTCCATGACATTGCCCGCCATATCGTGGCATCCGGACCAGACCAGGTCGTCTGGGAACGATCCCACGGGCCGGGTGTGGTCTGTTTGTATGTTCGCCTTGCCGGCGGCCCATTCCTCGCCCCAGGGATAGACATCGGACGCGTCGGGAGCGCCGTATGCGGCGCGCGCCCACTGCGCGCGCGTCGGCAGGATTTTGTCATGCCAGGCTGCGTACGCCTGCGCGTCGAACCAAGACACGTAAGCAACAGGATAATCGGGATAGTGTTCGGCGGCGTTGCGTAATTCGTCGGGCATGGGCCATCCGTCCGCCGCCTCGCGTGAAAAGCGGTGGAACTGCCCCAACGTTACTTCGGTCTGATCAATAAAAAACGCGGGTACGTATATTTCAACATGGTCAACCACGATATAGCCGGGCGGTATAAAGACCATGTCTTCGGGCGCCATGAGCGCGGCAAGATAATATTGCAGCGCTTCCTCTGCCGCCAGTATCGCCGTTGCCGCGCCATGTTGCGCCTTGTTCTCCGCTTCGCGCAGTCGCGTCTCCGCCGCGTCGAGTTGGTCGCGTTGCGCGCGTGTGGGCGCTTCAATCGTTGCCGCCGCTTCCCAGGCGGCGGCTGCCATAGCGCTGATTTTCTGGAATCGGGCCGCGCGCTCGGGGGCGAGCGCCGTCATTACGGGTGTTTGCGATGCGGCAGAGGCATGCCATCGTTCGAGCGCCCACAGCCCGAGACTGACGAATACAAGCGCCGCAATAACGCAGCATGCCGCGATGCTATGGCGTATGAACCGCGGCGAGCGCAGCGTCGCCGAGGCCAACGCCTTTTCGGGCTGTTTACCGTCGTCCAGCATTGCGAGTATGGGGCGAATGGCCGTGCGCAGTTCCGCGGCGGACGCAAATCGTATATCCCGGTCTGGCGCCACGCATCGCTCCACAATGGCGTCAAGAACCGGCGGCACATCCCGTTTTATTTCCGATGCCGGTCTGGGAACGCCTGTGGGCATGTTGCCCGTCAACAACTCATACAAGAGAACGCCTATACTGTAGACATCAGCGCGCGCGTCCACATCGCGACTGCTGCGCTGCTGTTCAGGCGCCATGTAATGGGGCGTGCCCATCACCACGGACTCGGAAGTGGCGGACTGGTCGGCCATCAACTTCGAAATGCCGAAATCCATCAGTTTGACGCGCGCATCCTCGGTGAGCATCACGTTTTCCGGCTTGATGTCCCGGTGGATGGTGTATTGGTGGGCATATTCCAGCGCGGCGCACAACTGATCAATAATGTGCAACGTTTGCCGCACGGGGATACGCTCGCCCGGGCGTTGTCGTCTAATCAGCCCGCGCAACGAGTCGCCCTGCACGTATTCCATGGAGATAAAAAGGCACTTGCCCGCCGCGCCAATATCGTGGACGCGCACAATATTCGGGTGGGCGAGTTTGTGTGTGATGCGCGCCTCATTCAGGAACCGGTCCACAATCAGCGTATCCGAGACAAGCTGGGGCAACAAGGTCTTGAGCGCTACATCTTCTCCCAGGACATTGTCATGGGCCTTGTAGATGCACCCCATGCCGCCGCGGCCGATAAGGTCAAGAACCGTGTAACGGTTGTTCACCACCTGGCCGCGTTGAAAGAGTGCGTCGTCCTCTTTGCGTGTCGGCTTGTGCCCAGACGCATGTTCACGAGGCTTACCGGCCAATGCAGTCTTGCAGCGGCTGCAACAGGCCGCGGCGCTGTCATTCAGGTGAGCGCATTTCGGGCATTTCAGTTTAGCCATGCGCGCCCCTCCCATGCGCGGGCGGGTATCCGCCTGCGCCGATATGGCGCGCTACAGGTTCCACGCCTTGGCAAAGGCTGTGAACGAGCGGTCGTAACTCTTTTCCACTGCTTCGGGAAAACAGCAGCCCGGCAGCTGTTTCTTTGCCAGGTGACTGTGCAGACAATCGCAGCAGTTCGCGTGATTCGGGCACCCGGGATAAGTACAGGTGCAGCGCGCCATGTTTACGGATTGTTTCGGACATTCTGTCGCCATTACTGTTGCTCCTTTATTATTCTGGTTGCGGCGGCGCAGCGGCCGGAAGCACCGGCGGCGCCTGTCAACCATTGTACGCATACACTGCCGATACGCGCAAATCGGTCGTAATTCCAGCCAAGCGATGTGGCGCTCGAAATCAAGCAGCAGAGACGCAGGCAACTTTCTACCAGTAAACGCTTTAACCACCCTACAGAATTCAATGCGTTGATTTGAAAGGCGTTATGCTTGACAGGTACAACAGAAGACCTGTTTTCTTTGACATTCTGGCCAATATGTGTTATAAAGAGTATAGGTAGTAAATCGTCCGCTTGACACGTTAAGTCCATGGCTCACAGGATATTTGCGGGCGCGTGCGAAGCCGGTAATCCTGGCGACCAAAGACTTAATTAAACGTGTGTAAAAGAAATAGACCCATAATAATATCTGTGCCTACTATGGGGATGGGCCTACAGTAAAGGAA
>SLFT01000352.1 GCA_007124105.1 Candidatus Hydrogenedentota bacterium
ATTTGGGAACGTGGAGACAGGGTGGAGCGAGGAGAAATAGAATTTCAAGAGAGATTGCGTTCCCAAATAGGAATTTGGGAACGAGGATACTGGCCGGAGATTGCGTTCCACATGAGAAGTTCGGAACAAGCAGACAGGCGACAACGAGCAGACAGGCGACAACGAGCAGACAGACGACAACGAGCAGACAGACGACAACGAGCAGACAGACGAAAACGGGGCGAAAAATCGCGCCTCTATCGCTACAATGTCCGGTCGCGCCCCTCGCGGACACACGCTACAATTTCGGTCTTGCTGATATCTGTCTTTACCCCTTGCACGTTGGAAAGAGGCGACGCATTTACGCGAACAGGTTCCAGGCAATATAAGCGGCCGTCTTTTCGACGGATGCCAACAGCGCCAGTTTGACTGGCTTCCTGAAGAAGATGGTCAAGGTTCCTGCGTGCTTCAGTATAGGTATATGTTTTCATGTTTACTATCCTTACAATACAATCAGGTCCCTATTGCAGGCGATGGCGGCCATGCGTCGGTCAAGCGTCAGCATAGGAAAACCGTGCTGTGTGGCGCATTGCAAATAATAAGCATCATAGGTGGGAATACCTTCTGTCATTGCTATTTCCAGTGCGGCAGCGACTTCTATCTCCAAAATTCGCACAGACAAGTTTATAAATTCTCCGAATACGTGTTGCGCCTGATCAAACGTAACACGCTTTCGCTTATACGCCCCATATAGGGCGTTACCTATCTCCCACTGAATGCATCCTGGAGCGGCCAGTAGACAACCGACGGTTTTTCTTTCCAAGTCTTCTCGGCCTTCTTCGTTAAGGAACACAGCCAACAGGGCAGACGGATCAATTATCACAAATTTCTTAAACACGTCAATTATAGTAAGGGTATTGCGCGTTGTATTTCAAGGGGGCGTGAAAAAAAGGGGGTTCTATCCTCGTGGACACACTGGGTATCGGATACTAATGATCAGGTACTAATATTTGGAAGAAAGGCTGATAAGAATGGGCGGAGGGGACATAACGCCTTTTTCAAAGCAAACGAAATGGTCGGGCGCTACTCCATAATCCCGGGCATCCCCCAACAGGCCCAGTCGCATATATAATCACCGGCAGCATCGGCTGCCAGGCTGAGCACGACAGGTTGTCCAGACCAGGGACTCAAATCAACTTCGATTTCCTGCCAGTTTCCGGCGAGCGCGAACCGTTCTGTCACAGACGCGCCGTTTACTTCGACGCGGAACAACACGCCAGTCGAGTCGTCGGCGCCGTCGCGCAATCCGACATAACTGTGGAATCTGGCGGGCGCCTTATCCAGCGTCAGCGGGAAATGGATGCTTGTTGCGCCCTGGTTGGGCGGATGGGTGAAAAAGCCTGGTTTTGTTACGCCGCCCACCGTATTGGTTGCCGCCTGAGCGCAGGCGTGTTGCGGCGCGTCCCGGGTTACGCCTCCTTCCAGATGATAGGCCGTTTCAAAGGGCAATGCCGTTAAGTCAAAGGGCAGGCCCCGTGTCGGGGGGCGCTCGCGCAGGAGATACACCGCGCCCGGGAAACGGGCGTGTAAAGTCGCTTGATCCTGTTCGGGAGACAGCGTCTTTATGGTCTCAGCGGATATTGCATAGCGCCATCCCATGACGCCGTCCAGCGTGATCATTCCCGCCCGCGCAACGTCGCATATAATACGCGGCTCATGCCAGCGCGCCCAATCATGACTCGGGTTTCCCGCCGGCCCGGGGCTGACGCTGAGTTCCAGGGCGACCTGACGCCCCGCGAATTCCCGCAGATCAAGTTCAAGCGGGGTATGACGGGCTGTATCAGTGAATACTTCCTGACGCGCCTCACGCCCATCTTCTGCGCGAAGGGACACAGAGAATAGAACGCCGTCGCTCCCCGCGTCCCCAACGGCAAAGGGGTTGAGCGTCACATTGCTGGTAAACAGGCGCGCCGTATCGGGCAATGCCAGATGGAAGCGGGCATACGCTTCGCCGCTGCCTGGGACATGCCAGGGCGGATGAGCGTAGAGCGCGTCGCCATGAGCGGTAAATTGCGCGCCATCCGGACCCAACAGCGGCCCGCGCTGTTCGTACGCGTCGCCCGCGACGGGGCGCGATCCGCAGAAGGCATTGTCCAGAAGCGCCGGAAGTCTGATATCAGCGCCTATGAGGGGCCGGGTAAAAAAACAGGCAAGCGTATCGCTTTCGTAAAAGCCCGTGAGGGTATACCCGTCCGGAAGCGCTGAAACCCGGAGCGTATCCAGGGCGCGGGGCGCGGGGGTATAGGGATAACGCGCATCCGGGTCGAGACCGATAAGACGCGTTTCAGTATACCCGCGCCAGCCGGGGATGGTTCCCGGCAGCGCGATAGCGCGCTCGCCGCTGATAATGCGCTGCTTTTCCTTCCCCTGCGCCGTCAAAGCGCGGTCGCGGGTGTAGGTGGCGCGTTCTCCGGACGCTGTCCGCAGGGGAAAGGCCACGTCCGGCGGCCAGGCGGCATCCATGTCCGGCACAAGCCGCAGGTCCATCCAGCACCGCATCTCATCCAGCAGCAAGCGGGTGAACCCGGTGGGCGTCTTCAACGAGGCCAGGTCTGCCGGTTTCAGTGTTGGGATAACGCCCCAGCGCCGATACGCCTCGAGCCACGCGGCGAAGAGTCGCGTCTGGGTCGGCGGCGCGATGCCCAGATAACCGTAGGTGATGGTATAGGGACGAAAGAGATAGGCGTTAATGGGATGCGCCATGTCCACCTCTGGCAGGTGAAACGTATCTTCGGCGTGGTGTATGCCATGGACGTGTAACTGCGCAAACGCCTCATGGCGGTATGTGACCTCATTCAAACCTTCGCCGCTCAATGCCACCTGGGGCAGCG
>SLFT01000254.1 GCA_007124105.1 Candidatus Hydrogenedentota bacterium
CGTTGCCAGCCATTTCGAATGCGATGTCATCAAGACTGGGCCCGGAAAAGACAATATGCGCATCCGCCTTAAGACGCAACAGCGTATCGGCATGAGGAATATCTATGGCATCGTGCGTTTCAAGAAGCGCTTGCCCCGCCAGCGCCAGGGGATGTCCAGCGCGGCGTTCAAGGCGCATCGTCCCGCTAAGATTCGCGTCCTTGTCAACCAAGGCCGCCGTGGTCGCAATCTCAATCTGAGGGCCGGTTACATTCGTGACGCGGACCGTTCCTGTCGCTGCGAGCACATCATCCAGCAAGAAACGCAGGTGTCGAACATCGAGCGTTTCGACTTCCATGCTGACCCCTCGCCAGGCCGTAGTGTCCTGTCCTTGCGGCCGGTTACGAAGGCGGGCCATCCATGCGGCCAACTGTTCCTCTGCATGGTGGGGCTGTCCTGGGAACCGGATATCCACGGTTGCAGCACGGGCGGCTGTTACGCGCAGCTCGCGCCGCGTGAGCGCGCGCGCGTCAATGGGAATGTGGCAGACGTCTATATGCACAGAGAGGCCATCGTCGCCTATACGCGTATTGTGCAGTGCGATACAGGGAACTGGGAACAAAGTCGTCGTCATCCGGTCAATCTGTACGGGCGTGCCCAGGCGTTCTTGCAGCCGTGTTGCAATCTCTGAGCGGAGATATTCGGTATTGAACAAAGAAGCTGGTATGACGCGCAACGCGATTGCCACGGCAAGCGTTGTCAACAACAACGCCGCGACAATGACGCGACGTCTGCCTCTGTTCGACCGAAAACCCTTCATGCGACATAGTCCTGGGTGTTTCAAAAGATGTATCAAATCTGTATTGTAAACAGCAACAGGCGCAAATGAAAAACGCGCCGCCCGCGAATCGCGAGCGGCGCGAAAAATTGCTGGCGGAGACGACGAGACTCGAACTCGCGACCTCCGGCGTGACAGGCCGGCGTTCTAACCGACTGAACTACGTCTCCGCATAAGTAATAAGGGGCAACCCGCCCAAAGCGGCAGCATAGTAACAGACGCGCGGTGCGAATTTCAAATTTACGTCCACCATCTGCGCCATCTTGGATTCATATATCCACAACGCACCATCAACTACTGATGGCAAGACGCAAAAACAGCCGACCGCCGGGAAACACGGCTACCGCCACTGGATTAACGCTTCGTTAAGCACCTGCTCGATGCGGCGCCTGGGTTTATAAAAATGGCTCATGCCATGGCCGGAAAGCATGATGTCGGGATCAGTGCGCGCGAAGCGTTTCAAAGATTCGATATAGACGGGTTTACTAAAATCAATAGAACCGTCCCAGCCGAAGTCGCCGCGCAATAACGTGCCGATCACATCGCCGCTGACGACAATGCGTTTTTGTTCATGGGTGATCCACCAGGCGGTGCAGCCCATGGTGTGGCCGGGCAGATGCATGACGTCCACGGACACGCCAAGCGCGTCAATGACATCGCCATCCGCGACTGATTTGTCCACCTGGCAGGGCGTGAATGTTTTGTGATACAGGTAGCCACAACACCGTTCGTCGCCCGAAGCCACGGCATCCGCCGCATTATGATGAGCGACCAATACCACGCCCTGTTCTTGAAGGCGATGCGCCCCACCGGCGTGATCAAGATGCGCGTGCGTGAGAAAGCAATACCGTATTTCCGACGGGTCCAAGCCCCAGTAACGGATATTCCGAAAAATCTGGTCGAGGGTGTCGCCGCAGCCGCAGTCGAACATGATCAACCCCTGTTGGGTGGCCAGCAGATAACTGTTCCCATCGTCGAAACCAACATCTACCCCGGCCCAGGTAAGGCCGTTCAAATCGCCTCCCACTTGATACAGATTTCTTAACAATTGCATTAAACAATTTCCTTGCGGGAACTGTAGTTGTACAGCGTCATTACCGATTTTGATCGGGCGGCTTTATGCTTCTCAGACAGTGTTACGCTTACTCGCCCAGCAACGGCAGTTCACGTATCCGAATGTTCCTGAAATCGAGACGCGAACCATGGTTTTGCAGTCCAATGAGTCCGGAGGTCTGGAGGATGCCCGGGTGGTCGGGCGCTTTTTCCTTGTAGTTCTCGAGGTCGTCGTCCACAATTGTTGTCCCGTTCAGTTTGACCTCTATTTTCGTTCCTTCATAGCGGATATACATCTGTTGCCATTCGCCGGCGGGTTTGGAAACGCGCTCGGCAGGCGCGATGAGCGCGTATACGGAACCGCAATACTGCCACTCTTTTAATTCAGCGTACTCCGGGGCATAGTCATCAAGCACCTGCACTTCGAGGCCATCAAAGGCGGGGTTGCCGCCTCGGGGCGCGCGAATGAACACCCCGCTGTTGCCCGCGGGCGGCGTATTAAACTCGAGCTCCAGCTCGAAATCCCCAAATTCACGGCATGTGGCGAGCCAGCCGCCGCCGTCGCCATCCGTAAACAACAGGCCGTTTTCGGTGCCCCACGTCTCTTCCGCCCCGCCGATCTGCTGCCAACCGGTCAAGTCCCGTCCGTTGAATAACGATGTCCACTCCGTCTCGCCGAGCAACCGCGCCACTGTCGGCTCAACCGCGTGCGCCCACAGTTCATGGCCATAGCGATTGGGGTGAAGTCTGTCGGGCATGGTTTCTTCTACCATCAGTTCGCCGTCTCGATCCAGGAAAAGGCGGTTGATGTCTAAAAAATACACCATCGGGTCTTCCGCCGCGCCCGCGAACAGTTCAGTGGCCTGTCGCAGCCGTTCTTGATACTCCTCCTCCACATCGGTACGCGGAAAGATTGCCAGCAATAGAATGCGCGTATCGGGGACGGTCGCGCGCAGTTTCGCGATAATGGCTTTTACGCCCTCAGCGATTTCTTC
>SLFT01000338.1 GCA_007124105.1 Candidatus Hydrogenedentota bacterium
CGTCCCCGATTGACCGTATTGACGGGATTGACGGATGCCGCATCTACAGTGACGCGCATCCCTTGATTTCCACGGCGTTTCGTCCAACGAACAACAACGCATTGTGATTCGTCAGGCTTGATGGTTGGCGCGGTGATCGTTTGCTTATCTGATAGTTGAAATTTGAGATCGTCATTTTGTTCCCGTCCCTCTCCAGCCATTTGTAAATCTTACTTAGCTGTCTATCGTCACGCATTTACTATCTTACGGCAGTCATTGTTTTTTTCTCGAGCGTATGATAAGATGATTACATAAATGTGGAAAATACCTGTTGAGGCACACGTTGCTTGGATAGCTTTTCGACAGGGAATTTCGCCTGTCAAATACCAGCGCCAAAGACATGGTAACGGTAGATGAAAGGGTTGAGGCATGAAACGTATTCGCTGTTGTTTATCAGTGTGTACTGTGATTGTCGCCCTGCTTATCAGCAGAGGCGGGAGCGCAAATACGTTGTCTTCGGGTTATCATGCAGAGACCATCATCCCTTTCAATGACAATACATCTTTGGCGCACTTTCACGAGGGTGACCGCACGATAAAGTCAAATGGCGGCACAAGTGCAGTCACTGATTCCATCCCTCCAGAGGACGATCAGTTGCTACCTTTCGGCAGCGTTCCTGTAGGCGACTTTCGCACCGAACATATTACAATCCACAATACCAGCGCAACAGAGAATATTTTGGTGGAGAGTATTGCCTTGGACAGCCTGTACTACTACGAGGATTTCAGCGCCGGTGTTGCGCAAGGGTGGGAACCGGGCAATAGTGCGCACTGGAGCGTGGATAACGACCAGTATATCGCCTCAGACCCATCCTTTGACGGCCTCATGCAGTCCATGTATGGCGACGCTATATGGGACGACGCGGTATTTGAAACAACCGTGCATCAGAGCACAGACAGCAACCTGGCCTATCTATTCCTGCGCGCTTCCGAAGATTTTGTGTTCGGTGGGCCAGGAAACGCGGTGGGCTTGGCGTTTTCCAGGAACGGCTTCTACTTCTTTTTCTATCAGGACTTCTATGGAGTGGAAATTGTTACTTTTGGGGAATCGGGGGATATCTTTACCGACGGTACGCCGAACCACGTGCGTATTGAGATGGAAAACACCTTCTTTCGGTTTTGCTTTAATGGCGGCGAGGAAATACACGCTGTTGAGAGGAGCGCGCCAACATCAGGGCGGATTGGCGTTGGCGGCTCCACTACGCCGGAAAACCCAACATCCTATCATTTTGATGAGGTAACAGTTAGCGCCCAAACGCAATTCCGCCTTGAAGGTGTGCCGGCCCTTCCCCACACACTGACGCCTGAGGCGTCCGCTACAGTTAGCGTCGTTTACGAGCCCCACAGGCGCGACAGCCATCATGATGCTGTACGCATCATCACCAACGATCTTTCTGCTCCGGAGACCGTGGTTGCGCTCACTGGCGTGGGTGCGGGCACCAGATTTTATGTGAAGAGCGATGGCGACGACAGCAACGACGGCATGAGCTGGGAAACAGCGAAGGCTACTTTACAAGCAGCACTTGAAGCGGCGGCTTACGGCGATGATATCTGGGTGGCGGCGGGCGTCTATTATCCCAC
The DNA here is from genome assembly GCA_007124105.1 of Candidatus Hydrogenedentota bacterium. Taxonomy (GTDB): domain Bacteria; phylum Hydrogenedentota; class Hydrogenedentia; order Hydrogenedentales; family CAITNO01; genus SLFT01. The sequence goes on from SLFT01000338.1 coordinate 1,620, forward strand.
CAGCAGAAACGGAATTACCCAGCCTGATACCGACCGGGTCAAGCACTTCCGTTTGAAGAGCGGTGTATACTTATATGGCGGCTTTACGGGTACGGAGACCGCGTTGGAAGAACGGGACTGGACAACAAACGTAACCCGCTTGAGCGGCGATATCGGCGAAGCAGGCGAAATGACTGACAACTGTTACCATGTCATACGCAACGATGGGCAGGCGTTTGGCTATTATACGACGATACGTCTTGATGGCTTTGTTATCAGCGACGGCAATGCCAACAACAGTTTCTATTCATTTCAGGCCGGGGGCGGCATCTATGGCAATTTTTACGCGCTGACGATTAAGAACTGCATTTTTGAAAACAATGTCGCCCATCGCGCAGGCGGCGCCGCTTTTATCAGGGGAAATAATACCCTATTCATAAACAACACATTTACAGGCAACCATGTTGTCGCTTCATCATCTTCAAGCGTCACTGGCGGCGGTCTTTATGCGTTCGGAGATGGAATAGCGGTGATAGACTGTGACTTCGCCGATAACTACATCGTATATGACAATGATAACGATTCAGGTTCATCCGGCGGCGGCGCATACGTTAATGGACAAAATATTGAGGTGATAAGATGCATATTTTCCAACAATGCAATATTCGCGGAGGGCAACGCTGGTGGGCTTGGCGGGGGCGCCAGTATCAGGGGTAAGAATGTGGTGATATCGGACTGTGTCTTTATTGACAACTCCATTTCCCCTGGTGAATATAGCACGTGGTTAGGAGGGTTTGGCGGCGGTCTTGTAATCGAGGGAATGCCGGGGCGTGTCGAGAGGTCACAATTTATCTCGAACAGCACCAACCTCGGTTCCGGTTTGTTTAGTGGCGGCGGCGCTATTGCTAATTTTGCGCCAGGAGATGCCAGCGCTAATACAACAATTAACAACTGCGTGTTTTACGACAACTACACAAATGGCACGTTGGGCGGCGGCGCTATTCTCAACATATTCAGCATGTCTTTGCTTATGCCCTTCACCCATGTTTTTTCCACTACCATAATGAACAGTACATTTTGCGGCAATATATCCACATCAGCCCCCGGCGGCGCCATTGCCACGATTGACGATGTCAATGATACCCCCAATAGTTTGACCCTGATGAACAGCGTACTTTATGGCAACAGCCCGGATGAGCTGTATGTTGACGACGAAGTGACCACAACCGTGGCGTATTCAAACATCCAGGGCGGTTTCGACGGCGAAGGCAACATGGACGCGGCGCCTTTGTTTATGGATGCCGCCACGGGCGATCTGCGATTGCAGGCGGAATCTCCGAGCGTCAACGCAGGAGACCCGGCGGGTGTGCCGCCCGCGCCGGAGACTGATATTCTGGGCACTATACGACCTCAGAACGGGCGCGTAGATATGGGGGCCTACGAATATGACGACACGCCGCCCACAGCAACAATAACGTTGTTAAGTCCCAACGAGACCAGTGCAGATGAAATCGCGTTTGCTGTTACGTTCAGCGAAGCCATACAACCAGCGCTGACTGCCGAGGCCCTTGTCGTTCGGGGAACGCTTACCGGCGGTGTTGCTGTGACCGGCGCCGGCGCTGAATACAATGTTACGGTCACGCTGACCGACCCGGATGCCGACGGCACGGTGGGCATTATGCTTCCGGAAGGCGTCGTGTTCGATCCGGCGGGGAACCCGTGTGCGAAGGCCCTGTCGCCGATATGTCGGGTTTATAACTGGCGCGGGTTCCTGGTAGTGCCGGAAGGCGCGCATTTGTACGCTGGCGACAGTCATGCGCTCGAGGTGCAGCCCGACTGCGACGCTACCACCATCCAATATCAGTGGAGATGGACGGGAGAGGAAAAGCAGATTCATGATGGACCGCAAACAGCGCAATGGTTGTTGACGGACGTTGCCAACCACATGAGCGGCACATACTGGTGCGAGATACTTTATGACGGTGTTTTGTACACAACCACGCCCGTGACTGTTGAGGTCGCGATGCCGCTGGAGATTATTACGGCGCCGGAGGGCGGCGTCAAAGGCATTGGCGAAAGCCACAGTTTTGCCGTGGAAGTCGCTGGCGGTTACCTGCCGTTGCACTACGAATGGCGCAAGGAAGGCGTCGCAATCGCTGACGCCCCTGACGCGCCTGCCTTTACCATTGCCACGCTCACAGGCGACCATGCCGGCTACTACACGGTGGCAATACACGACAGCAACAGCGCCTCAACGGTCTCGGAGGGCGCATTGCTTACGTTGTCTGACGGCATGCCGACGGGCATGGCAGTGCTCGCCATAACAGCGCTCACGCTGTTGGTAATTGGTGCATACTCCACAAGAAGGAAAAGGCAATAAGCTTTCACTGGTGTAAGTAAAGCGGAACGCCTCGACCTGGCGCCCCATTTTTGTTCTCCCGCGATTAACGCGCGCTAATTGGGTCAGAAAAACGCGGCAAGGATGCCGCGTCTACGGGACACAGAAAGAGTTCTTTTCGCGACCAAGCTGTTTAATGCAACGGTTCTCGGCGTCATTACCCGCCAGTGACGCGATGTTTCCAGATATGCATGACCGCCGCCATCACCGGGGTAACCGGCGTGTTGTCGCTTGGATATCGCACAAACGACACATGCCCGTCCATGTACAGCACGTTGCTGCCGCCGGGGATATGGTTAAACCGTTGCGCATCGGTTGAAACATTGTCGAGCATCACCCATACATTGCTTTGCGCGCGCGCGCTTGCGCCTGGATTGTTGATGTCGGTGATCAGGAACCGTTCCACGCCTTCGCGCAGACGCCGCACGGTGTCTCCGCCCGCGTTTCCATGGTCGTCGCGTACGCGCCGGTCTTCGTCGGCGCGGGCGCGCATGCCCGCGTGATCGTCGGTGTACCTGAACCTGCGCGTTGCCCGGAACAGGCTCCACCATGCGCCCAGGAATTGCGCGGGCGCCGTGGTGAACCCGTCGGGCGGCGCGCTCAGCCCGATAATGTCAAGGACATCCTCGTCGTTTAACATGCTTACTTCCCGTTGCGGGTCGTCCTCGCCGCAACGGTCAAATACGTAGGAGAAATAGCTGTAGCTGCCGTCAATGCCTTCCACGCCTTCGTTGCCGTTGCCGTCCACTTTGTTCAGCAGTGTGAGATTGCCCTGTTTGTCAATGTGGTTGCGCAGCGCATCCACCGGGTCGGAGGGACAAAACAAAATGGCCGGGTCTGACAGGTATTCGGGATATACGGCGTCAAACAATGGGCCGAAAGCGAGACAGGCGCGGTCGCCGCAACCCAGCTCGAACTGGATGGGCGGAAATTTCCCGGCGGGCGCTTCCGTGGCGTACATCTTGTATATGAGGCCCAGTTGACGCAGGTTATTCTGACAGCTGGCCCGGCGCGCCGCCTCGCGGGCGCGCGCAAGCGCGGGCAACAGTATGGAAGCCAGAATGCCGATAATGGCAATCACCACCAGCAATTCGATCAATGTAAAGCCGTAGCGTTTCATCCGTTGTTAATCCTCGCCGCGCGTAGCGGTCTGTTGCCTTTACTCCGTTGCGCCCTGGCGTCCGCGACCACGGCCAACGCCATATCCCTGGCCCTGTCCGGGACCGGCCGGCGGGCCCTCGCCTGGGCCGAAACCGCCGTCGGTGCGGGGGCCGCGGGGACCATCGCCGCGACCAAACCCGCCCTCGGGACGCCGTCCACGACCCTCGCCGCGGCCAAAGCCGCCGCCAAGCCCGCCCCGACCAAAAATACGTACACTGTCGGGCATGGGCAGGGATTCAAGTCGCTCCTGTTGCTCGGGGGTCAGCAGCGCGTTCACGTCTTTCCGCAACACATCGCGCAACGCCATCATACGTTCGCGACGAACCTCGAAGTCGTCTATGTCTTCCGTACGCAATGCTTGCGCCTTTTGGGTGTGCGCTTCTATCAGTGTCGCCAGTTGCCGCGTTTGCTCCGATGACAGGCCAAGTAATTCCCGGGCCTCCTCGGCGCGGCGTTCAGCCAGGATTTCGTCCTGACGTTCCGGGTGAGACGCCAGTTCGGATGCCCCGCGCTGTTGTGTTGTTCGTTCTGATACGGCGTACACGCCCCACACGGCGAAACCAATGAGGTACAGTACACCCAACGCCGCCAGCGCCAGCTTCCATTTCGGAATTGTGATGATGTCTTTCATGTCCATAATTTCGACTCCTTTTCGCGTATTAGGGTTCGCTTCTGTACACAGCACCCGATGCACCTGTCGCCCGGTCAACCTGTAGTTTTTCTGAGCAATTTATATGCCATACATTCAAAACAGTCAGCGACGCGCCCTGGTTGCCGCGCAGCGCGCAATAATTGCGCAGTCAGGAGAGCGGTCAGGCGATTCCTGCGCACACAGTGAGAAGGCGTCTTATACTCTGGGAGTTTGTGGTGTATTGTCGGACGCAGTCGGACATTGTCTGACTGCGTCGGACTGTGTCGGACAATGCCGCTTCCTGTGTACGGGAGGCGCCATCTTCTGCGTGGTTTTCCCGGCGCAAGACCAGGAATTTGCGCCCCGACTATCTCCCTGCTATACTGATTCACGTGATGATGTTATGAACTTCAATTACATAAGGAGCGTACCATGGCTACACAAGACCAGCATCATTGTTGTTCGGCTTCTGGTTGTTGCGGCGCGAAAGCGCCCGGCGTTTCGCGTCGTCAATTCCTTGCGGGTGCGGGCGCCGCCACTGTGGGCGGCGCATTATTGCATCGGCTGGGTGGGACTGCCACGGCGGCCGCGGCGGTTTCCCCTCGTGGGAACAACCGAGGCAAACCGTTGCGCATCCAGCCGGTTCTTGCCTATCACATTTATCAGTATCGCGAGGCGACCTCGTGGCGCGGCTGGTCGGGACTGATCACCGAAGAACACGCTGAAACCGAGCGGAACCGTATCCGCGCCGAGCTCGACGAAATGGCCGCCAAGGCCGATTTTCCGCTCGAGCTGTTGCCGCTTGTGTCGGCGCGCAACAACGAAGAGGCGCGCAACATTGCCAACGCCGACCATGACGGCGTGTTGATCTACGGCGCCAGCGGCGGCACCGACTTGATCATGTCGCTGGCAAATCCCGAGAAACATAATCTTATGTTTGTGCGCCACCGCAGCGGCCCGGCCTATCTCTGGTACGAAATTGTACACCCCCGTTTTCTGCGCCGCGAAACAGACGTTTGCCAGGGCACCGGCGGCATGAGTTACGACGACGTGGTGGTGGACGACCACGATGAGGTGTTGTGGCGGCTGCGCGCCCTGCACGGCTTGAAGAACATCAAGGGCAAACGGATTGTGGCCATCGGCGGCGCGCTCGGCTGGGATAAAGGAAACCAGAGCGACGCCATGCAACGCGCGCGCGACCTCTGGGACATGGACATGGTTGAGGTGTCCTACGATGAAATGAGCGGGCGCATTAACCGCGCCTTTGACAACGAAGCGCTGGTGAAACGTTGCGTCGAAGAATCGCGCGCGTATCTCGCGCAGCCCGGCGTAACGCTGGTTCCGTTGCAGGAACAGTTGACCACCCAGGAACTGCTGGAGGGCAAAGGTTCGGCGCGCACCCTTGATCAGATGCGCGATTTCATGGACAAGGCCTTTGTGCTTACCGAGGTGTTCCGCGAACTGATGGCCGAACACGATACCGACGCCATTACCGTGGGCCATTGCATGGGCGCCATCATCCCCATGTCGGAAACGACGGCGTGCATGGTGTTGACGCTGCTCAACGACGAGGGCGGGCTGGCGTTCTGCGAATCTGATTTTGTGGTGATCCCCTCGGGCATCCTGCTGCATTACATCTGCAACAAGCCGGTGTTCTTCTGCAACCCGACCTTCCCACATCAGGATGTGGTCACGGTGGCCCACTGTTCCGCGCCGCGCAGAATGGACGGCGAACACCTTGAGGACGTTGTCATCCGCACCCATTTCGAGTCGGACTACGGCGCGGCGCCCAAGGTGGCCATGCGCCCCGATCAAAACATGACGGTGCTGGTGCCCGATTTCGCCAGTGAGCGTTGGCTCGGATTTGAAGGAACGGTGATCGAAAATCCGGCCCTGGACATCTGCACCACCCAGACCGACCTGCGCATTCACGCCGACAGTAAACGGCTTGTGGAAGAGATGCGCGGCTTCCACTGGATGACCTGCTACGGCAACTACCTGCGCGAAGTAGGCTATGCCCTGGACAAGGCCGGCGTAAACTGGCTCGACATCACTCAGAAAGCGTAAATTCACAAAAAAGGGGACTGTAAAAGTGAACTGTAGGGTGGGTGAAGCGAAACGAAACCCACCGTTCTGCTGTAGGGCATGTTGATGTAAGCGGGCATCATGCCAGATGCTTACACTATGTCCTTGTTTCCAGACGAACATCTTCAGTTTGACCGCCACGCCGTTAATAGGTATTATAGACAGGTACCCTGAGTAAAAGTGTTCGGGCGACAACGGTTTCCGTCGGAGTGCGCGGCGGAGCGCGGCGACAGACCAAGGAGATGCATGTCATGGAAAATGAACAAATCTATTCGAAGTCAAACGGAACAAGCAGACGCGGCTTCCTGAAAACAGCGGGCGTGGCGGCGGCGGGATTAACCCTCGCCAGTCAACGCGCGGCGCGCGGCGCTGCGGAAACACTGGCAATCAATGGCGGCCCGGCGGCCGTACCGGCGCCGGACACGGACGCGTGGCGTTGGCCCCGTTACGGTGAAGTGGAAGAGCAGGCGGTGCTCGAACTGCTGCGCAGCCCCAATTACAGTCCCATAGACGAATTGGAAGCGGAATGGTGCGACTACCTGGACGTGCCCTATGCCAAGGCCCATTGCAATGGCACCAGCGCGTTGGCGTCCATGTTCTTCGCGCTGAACCTGCCGCCCGGCAGCGAGATCATGGTGCCAAGCTACACCTTCTTTGCGACCATTGTACCCATGCGCCTGTTCGGACTGGTGCCGGTGTTCGTGGATATCAACCCGCGCACACTCAACTTCGATCTTGACGACGCAAAGAAACGGCTGACGCCGAGGACCAAAGCGGTGCTGCCGGTGCATTGGATTGGGTTGCCTTGTGATATGGACGCCATCAGCGACTGGGCCGAGGAAAAAGGCTTGATTGTACTCGAGGACGCCGCGCACGCGCACGGCGCGAAACTGAAGGACAAGTACATGGGCGCCTGGAGCGAAATGGCCATCTTCAGCTACCAGATGAGCAAGCCGCTGCCCGCCATCGAGGGCGGCATGGGCACGTACAAGAGCCAGGAGTATTATGATCGCGCCACCATTTTCGGTCATTATCAGGCGCCGGGCATCCCGGACGACAGCGATTACAAACAATACCTGGGAACCGGACTTGGCTTGAAACTGCGCATGCACCCCATGGCCGCGGTGCTCGCCCGCTGTCAATTGAAAGGGCTCGAGGAACGCGTTTCGGCGGGACTGGCGCAAACGCGTCGCCTGAACGACGTTTTGACCCAGCTGCCCGGACTGTACGAACAAACGAGCGGCCGCAGCGATGTGCGCCGCATTCATTACGAGTGGAACATGTTGTTTATAGACGAGCAGGAGGCGGGCGTGTCGCGCGACGCCGTGGTGAAGGCCCTGAAAGCCGAGGGTGTGCGTGCCGATGCGTTGAGTTACCGACTGCAACATAAGCAGCCGCTCTATACCGAGGCGGCATATTGGCATCATCTCCCCGAGATTCCCGAGCTGCCGGGCAGCGACACCGCCAACGCCACCAGTATCGCGCTGCCGTATTTCACCCGCGAAGCGCCGGACATGGTCGAGCAATACATCAAAGCCTTCGAGAAAGTGTGGGCCCATCGCAACGAGTTGGGGTAATCGCTGATTTTCGGACTATGGTTGTCAAAGCAAAACAATTACGTAGACGCGTATTTTGTTTTTCATGAGTAACAGCGAAAATGGCCTTGTAATAAATAGGCGACTTCCTGAAATGTAGCGTGTTGTTCACGCTTCAGCGTGCCGGCGTTAACACATCAACGCAGGATTACAGGCGCAACCCGGCACGCTGTAAGCAGGCGACCGCTTTGAAATGTGGTATGTTGTTCACGCTTCAGCGTGCCGGCGTTAACATATCAACGCAGGATTACAGGCGCAACCCGGCACGCTGAAGCGTGAACAACATACCAAAACCTCATGTGTTTAGGTGGAGGCTGAAAGCCTTATGAAGGACTGTCCCCAGTTTAAGGAGAAAGCGAGCATTATGACTGCCGTATACATGTATCCATTGTTTCTGGCGCTGTTGTTGGGGTTGCTGGGTTGTACTTTATCCCAGGAAGCGAAGGCGAATGAAGCCGCCGCCGATGAACCGCCGCCGCTGCGGCTGGCCTGTCGCCTGGCCAATTACGGCGCCTATCAGGATATCGCGCTGGAACATGTCCGCGATATGGGCCTGAAATATGTGTTTATGAGCATTCCCAAGCCCGAGGAAGTGGACGATGTGCTTGCCCAGATGGAGGCATACGGCCTCGAGGTGCTGGTGGTGCGCGGCGATACCAACCTGTCGCAGGAATCGTCGGTGGCCGAGCTGGCCGAGCAGGCGGCCACGTGCGCGCGGCTCGGGGTGCGGTATATGTTTCTGTCGCCGAAGCGTCACGACGCGCCCAAAGAAATCGTGTATGAGCGGCTGCGTCAGGCGGGCGACGCGGCCGCGGAGCACGACGTAACCATTGTCCTTGAAACCCATCCCGATCTTGGCACGAACGCCGCCGTCCACTTGGAAACCATGCGCGCCATCAACCATCCGAACGTGCGCGTGAATTTTGACACGGGCAACATCACCTTTTATAACGAAGGCATGGACCCGGTGAGGGAACTGGAAAAATGCATCGAATACGTGGCCGCCGTCGAGGTAAAAGACCACAACGCCGAGTTGGAGAGTTGGTTTTTCCCGGCATTGGGCGAAGGCGTGATTGATTTTCCCGCCTTTTTCAAGGTACTGCGCGACCACGGCTACAGCGGCCCGGTCACACTCGAGGTGGAGGGGATCAAGGGCGTCGAATGGACGGAAGAAATCAAAAGGAAGGTGATGGAAGATTCGGTGGCCTATTTGCGCGCCATCGAATCCTTTGAATAAGCGACAACCGCACAATGGGGAGGAAACCCGAGCATGACAGAAACGCACGCCACCCTGCAAGGCCCCGACTATGCAATGATCGCGGCGTATTTTGTGTTGATGCTTGGCATCGGCGCCTATT
>SLFT01000157.1 GCA_007124105.1 Candidatus Hydrogenedentota bacterium
ATAGCGCCTGTGGCTTCGATAGACATACTTGTCTGACAGCCTTTGCCTATTGGCGGTTCACTCAAGAAAAGGAGATAACTGGTCATGCGCAGTGTTGATTATGTTGTATTTCTGGCCTGTTGCGGTCTGATGACGGCGTCCCCCGCCGCGCGCGGTACAAGTACCGCTGTATTGGACGACGGGCGCGTCACGTTGAACGGCGAGCCCATCTTTTTCGTCGGTATGTACGAAATACTGGAGGATGACGCGGTATTGCGGGAAGCGGCGGCGGCGGGATTCAATCTGTTTCGCGCGCGACACGACGAGGCGTCGCTGAACCGGATAGGCGATGCGGGCGCGTACGCGTGGCTGCCGCTGGGGCAACAGCTTGCTGTTCAGGGGGCCGAAGCCGAATCACGGCGCGAAAACATCCGCGCTGTCGCGCTGCGGTTCAAGGAGCATCCTGCCCTTGCCGTATGGGAGGGGCCGGACGAGGCGTTGTGGAACGTATGGCACGCGCGGCTTGAGTATTTCTGGCGCGGCGAGGAATACCGCGCCATGACTGAGGCGGCGCGCGCGCTGCCGGATGAGCAAGGGGCGGCGCTGGTTGCGGACATCACGCGATTGCGCAATCTCTTCGATCGGGCTTTGTGGGATGAGTTCGACGCGCTGCGTGCTTCCATCTGGGAGCGCTTGGGCCGCGATATACCGCAGCCGCAGCTGACCATGGCCAATGCATCCGACGAGGCGTACGCCCTTGGCGATGGGCTCTCGGAAGGCATCCGCGTCTTGAAAGAAGCCGACCCGACGCGCCTGTTCTGGTACAATCACGCGCCCCGCAACGCGATAGCGGCCATGGGCCATCACAATCGCGAGGTAGACATGGCCGGATGTGATATTTACCCTGTGCCGCAGGAGTTCCCCCAGACGCACACTGATCTGGCGGATCAGACCATTGCCTCCGTAGGCGCGTATACGCGCCGGATGCGCGACGCCGCGCCGGGCAAGGCGGTGGCCATGGTGTTGCAGGGCTTTGGTTGGGCCGATATCCTTCCCGACGCCCAACGCCGCGCCGCATCGAGCGGTTTGGAGATTGGCCGCCGGCCCCATAAGAACGAGACGCGCTTCATGGCATACAGCGCGATTGTCAACGGCGCGAACGCCCTGCTTTACTGGGGCACCCATGCCATAGAAAAAAACAGTCTTCTGTGGCATGATCTGCTCGCCATGGCGCGAGAGTTGAAAGCCCTGCAGCCGTTCCTCGCTTCGGCCAACGTTGCAGTCCAGCCCGTGTCCCATGCGCGGGACGGCTATGGTTCCGTGGACGACACGGGGCCGCTGCTGCTGCTCAAACAGTCCGGAGACGACTATCTGCTACTGGCCGTTAACGAAGCGTTGACCTCGGTTGCCTTTACCGTGACAGGGTTGCCCGAAGCGCTCGAGGGACGTACTCTCCACCGGTTGCGCGGCGGTGAAACGGTCATGGTGCGCGACGCGTCGTTCAGCGACGGCGTATCCGGCTTGAGCGCGCACGTGTATACAAGCGCCCCGATTGTTGTTCCCACCGCGTCAGAGCGCCTGCCCGACGACTGGATGGACAGTTTGCCCGAGCCCATGCAGACTGTGCTCGCTATCACCGAACCCCTTGCGCATGGACGCGGCAATCGTCTGCCGTTGTATCTTTGGCCGGCAATGAATCCGGGGCCGTTGAGCGACGCGGCGGCCGAGCGGCTGGTGCATGAATTGGACCGGCGGGGGATCGGATTGGTGTGCTCCTGGTACGCGGGACAGGAGGAACGCACCTGGTCCGAGGCGTTGCCCATCGCCCGGGCACAACACCGGCTCGGGCTGCCCATCAATATCAACGCCACCCAACCCATGTATTCCTTTTTCGACGGCGACGAGCGCACCGCCCATGTGGACGGGGACGACGCGATTTTCTGGGACCCTTCCTTCGGCAAGGAGAAGATGGGATGTCCCTTCACCCTGGAATTCCGTAAAGCGCCCATGCGCGCCCGGCTGGTACCCTTCATTGAACGGTACCATGAAGAGGGACTGCCCATCCATTTCATTTTTTTTTTTTTTGTAATTGACAGGCCCCTCGAATGGAACGGGGCGTGGGAAGCAAGCAAACGTTGTGTGCGCTGCCGCGAGGAAATGCCCGATCTGGATAATTTCCTGGCGTTTCAGCATCGCATCCGCGAAATCCGCAGCGAACTGCAACGCGAGGTCTTTGCGACGCCTGTGCTGGAAGCGTTCCCCCGCGCCCTGGTCGGCAACTATGCCCTCTACCCCAACAACGGTTTCCGGTATTGGTACGACTACTTTGAAACCATTGTGGAAGGGCAGCCCGAGATAGTGGAACAGCGCGCGCGTTATCGGCATTGGGCCAATGAATTCGAGTCCACGGGCTATACCTTCGCCATGCCCGTGGTGTACCCGTGGTCCTGGACGTACGACTGGTACGATTTTGACGTGCCCGATTACCGATGGTTTTACAACATGCTCAAGGTTGCGAGCAACGCCGGACAGCACCGGCAACGCGGCATTCCAAACATCACCTTTGTCCACTGGCACACGGTAAACGTGGGCCGCAACGTAGGCGACGGCGCCGAGGAGGGCGGTTCCTCCGCGCCGCAACTCAGCGAGTGGGCGTATCAGGAACTGCTCTGGCATATACTGCTGCGCGGCCATGACACGTTTTTTCTGTGGTGTATGGCCGCCGAAAACGCGAAGGAGGTGGCGCTGTTGCATCCGGTCTGGGCGGCCGCCCAGGAATACGCTGCTTTTCTCGAACATGGTACGCCGGTGAACTTCGATGTGCCTGACCGTCCCGGCACGGTTGTATCCGGCCTGCGCCTTGAAAA
>SLFT01000367.1 GCA_007124105.1 Candidatus Hydrogenedentota bacterium
GTTTCCGCTGCCTGGTAAGCGGCGAGCACCATTTCCGCGGCGACGCGTCCGTCATGGCCGTTGGCGGGCAGGGGCGTATCGTTGATCATGGCGTCCAGCCAGGGACGCGGCACGGCGCGTATCCGTACCCCATGCTCGGGGGGTACGGCTATATCGGGGATGCGCCAGTCGCTTTCACCGTAGATAAAATAGCGGATAGCCGGCGCGTCGGGACGCCGTGGGGCGTTGCATGAAGGGCCGTCGCCGTAATTCTGGATAAGGCAGCCCTTATCCCCATAGATTTCGGTGGTGTTCTCGCCGACCATGACGGTGGAACTGTTGACAAGGATGCCCATCATGCCGTCTTTGAATCGGTACACCGCCACGCCGTTGTCGTCCGGCGCGCAGGTGGTGAGCACATTATCCACTTCTGCGATAACGCTGACGGGCTTGCCGAAAATCCAGTGGAACCAGTCCGCCGGATGCGCGGCGTCGTCCATGAACATGCCTTTGTTCTTTTCCGCGCTCAAATGCCAGTTTGTGGGACCGTTTACAAAGTCCGGGACAAGGCACACGCCAATACAGTGCCGGCGCCGTACCAACCCGATTTTGCCCAACACGCCGGAGTCCACAATTTCCTTGATGCATTGATTGGCGGGATCGCAGCGCATCTGGAAGGCCAGGGCCAGGCGTATGCCTTCCTCGTCGGCAGCCTGGTTGATATTGTCGCAGGCTTCCAGGGTCAGCGCCATAGGCTTCTGCAACAGGATATGTTTGCCCGCCCGTGCGGCGGCCACGGCATGCTCCTCGTGATAACAGGTTTCGCTGCCAATGACAACGGCGTCCACATCGGGATTTGCGAGCAACGCGGCTGTAGAGTCGCATACATCCATGTTGAGCCGGTCGCTTATGGCCCGCGCCCGGTCGTCGTCCGCGTCCCAGGCGCAGACCAACCGCGCGTCATCGTACCCATGCATAACGTCCGCATAGGCCTGGGTGTGTCCGTGGGCGAAGCTGATGAACCCGATGCCGAGGGGACTTTTCATGAATGCGCTCTCCTTGTTGGTATGTCTTTGTCGTCACAGAATATCCGTATCCTACATACCGCAACGATTCAATGCAACAATTACGATCACCCATCTGGCGTGAACCCGTGCGCGATGTCGAACAAACCTTGCAGCCCGATCCATGAATTTGTTATACTTACCGTCCCCTTTGCAACACTGCGGCTGGCGTGTGTTGGTTCCTGTCTTTCCGGTCGTTTTATTCTCATCAGGGCTATCGGCGCGATTCACGGCGATTTCGGCCCGAGCAATCGGAAAAGCATGAATGATACACACGTACGAAGCGGCGGCGAGCAAAATAACTTTGTATTATGACGAAGATGGACAAGCAACCATAATGTTGCCATTGCGCCATGGCTGTGATAACGCGGCCTTGCGCGGCGGCGTTACAGTAGAACAATTGCAACAAGCAGGAGGATCAGCCCGTGGCTGGTGGTAGAAAAGTTCGCAAGTCGAAAATAAACAAGCATAAACGGAAAAAGCGTTCGCGGCAGAATCGCCATAAGAACAAATAATTCCACCGGGCACGGTTGACGCGCCTTGTAATAGGCCCGCGCAATGACCGCGCTTGTGCTTGCCGCACTACAACGAATTGAACAACCAGAGGTGACGCTTCATGTCAGATATCAAGATCAATAAAGTTGTGGATGAAGACTGGAAAGCGCGTGTACAGCGTGAGAAGGCGGAGGCGAGCCTGAAAGCGGACGATGCCGCCGGAGCAGCGGCATCGCCAAAACCAGCTTCCGAACCAATGCGGGAACCAACGCCGGCTAACGCGTCCGCCTCGCCAGCCGCTTCCCCGGTTCCCGAGCCCACGAGTGCCCCGGGAACGACGCCTGCCGCGCACCCCGCTTTTGAGGGTCTGGTCAGCATGTTGGCCACCCAGGCCATGTACTGTCTTGGTCTTCTTGGCGGTCAGGGGCCTGGCCCGGTTCAGGTTAATCTTGAACAGGCCCGCGAAGCCATTGACATGATTGCCATGCTGCGCGATAAGACGCAGGGCAATCTGGCGCCGGAAGAAGCCGCCGTGCTGCGCGAAACGCTTGCCGAATTACAGCGCCTTTTTGCCGCCAGGGTACAGCAGGCGCAGCAGCAGGCCATGCAGGAAGCGGGTATTGATCCACAGAATATGCGCGGCGCCCCGCCACAATAATAGGCGCCCCCCCACTCTGTTCCAGCGCCCCCTTTCCAGTACAATAATGCGTCCTCCTGTTCGAGATGGAGCGCCGCCGGCATCATACGCAACGGCCGCGCCGACATGGGAAAGAATAATCGTATTATGCGAGCGTTATGGATGAAGATTATCGTGATGGCGCTGGTTGCATCATCGGCGTCCAGCGGGCCTGCTGACAGCGCCGACGTGGATATGGAAGACACGCCGATTGGCGTATTTCATGTCGAAGAAAGTACGGAAAAGGCGGCAGGAACAAACTTGAAGGCGGCTATCTCGGCGGACCTGATAGATTTGTCCGAACTGCGCGCGGCGGCTGAACGCCCACCCGTGGGCGAGACGCTGCGCCTGACGCTGGAAGAAACCATCCGCCTCGCCCTTGAAAACAACCCGGACATCGTTATTGCCGCGTATGAACCCGAGAAAGCGGAAGCGGAGATGGTTGCCGCCCGCGGCGAATTCGACCCGGTGCTCCAGCAGAACATTAGCTATGCGGACACCTCCATGTCTCTTGACCAGCGCTTACGCCGGTACGCGGGCTTCTCTTCTATTGACTCCACCAGCGTTTCCTCGGAGACAGCCCTGGGCGGCAAACTGCATTACGGAACCCGCTACGCCGTTCAGTTCGATATGAACTATGAAGAGTCCACCTTCGACAATTTCCGCGGTGAATATGGCGGTCAGCTGGGCTTGACCCTTACCCAGCCGCTGCTGCGCGGCTTTGGACGCGATATCAACACCATACGCATCCGCGCGGCGGGGAACCTGCGCGAGATTTCCGAAGCGCAGACGCAGCTGACGGTGTTGAACACCGTCGCGGACGTTGTCAAGTCTTATTGGGATCTCGCCGGCGCGGTCGAAGCGGTACGCGTACATGAGGGGGCATTGCGCAATGCCGAACGGCTCTTAGCCGTCAACGAAAAACGGCGCGAGATCGGAACGGGCGCCGACATAGATGTGCTCCAGGCCAAGGCGGGCGTGGCCATGCGCCAGTCGGAACTTATTGCCGCATACGCCCTTATTGCCGATGCCGGCGATGTATTAAAACTTGCCTTGAACCTTCAGGACGAGGGCCGGTTTTCCAGGACGGTGATTATTCCCACCGATCGACCCAGCCCGGAGCCGCACGATAGTTTCGATGTCGCGAGCATGACGGAGAACATTGAACAGGGCGAACGCGCCGCCCTGGCGTTGCGCCCGGAAATGCGCATGACTGATCTCGAGATAGCCAATGCCGAGTTGGACGAACAGCGCGCCCGCGACGAGATGCGGCCGCAGCTGGACATTGTCGGATCGTACACGCGCGGCGGCCGCGACCGCCGCCTGGGTAAAACGCTGTCAGGGGTCATAGAAGAACAAGACAGCACATACGGCCTTGGCGTGCAAGGTTCTGTTGTCATCGGGAACAGGGCCGCGCGCGGCGCCCATCAGCGCGCCCGGTTAAACCGACGCCAGGCCGAGGAACGCCAGAAGAAGACCGAGATGATGTTGATGATGGGGGTGCATTATGCGGGCCGGGCGGTGATAACAAACAAAGCGCTGATGGAAAGCAATCAACAAACCGTGCTGCTCCAGGAAGCGAATGTTAACGCGGAGGAAAAACGGCTGCAACTGGGCGTAACCACCAGTTACCAGGTGCTGCGCGTTCAGGAAGACCTCACCGCCGCGCAGGTACAGGAACTACAAGCGCGTATCGCTTATGAAAAAGCGCTGGTGGATTTTCAATTGGCGACAGGAACCTTGCTGCGCGATCTGTCAATTGATCTGGGCGCCTGACATTGGCGGTGAGCCGCGACGCTGTTCTGCGTTCCGCACGGCGACACATCGTCACGGCTCCATCATCCCTGCGCGACGATTCCGTTTACGCCAGTACCGCCGCACATACCAGGGGCGCGTGTCTTTTATTACGCATTCTTTTGCCGTCGCTGTCCATTTTTCGAGGAGACGGTCGTGTTCGGCAAATGCCTCGTCTGGTTCGGGCGGCGACAGCGTCCAGGCGCGTTCGAGAGCATTTCGCGCTTCATCGAAGGCGGGAAAACAGGCGGCCGGATCACGGAGCGCTGTGCGATGGAACCGCTCATGCCGCCACCAGAACGAGGCGTCGGCGCGGCCCCTGGGAAAAGGCCCAAGTTCGAGGGGACATTCCACGGAGACAGGCTTGAATATACTTGTACAGGGCGCGGCGGTGGCCGTAACCCAATGCCGGAAACCGTCCGGACGAAGTTCGGATACCCATGACGCCGTCGTCTGCGCCGCCGCCGCCAGCCCGCCGCCATGCACACAGGGCGCGGCCAGACCGCCGTGGCTCCAGTGATAGCCCGGGTACGGGTTCCCCGCGCCGTGGTCCCGGAGCAGGGCGAACATATCGGTCAGGACGCGGCAGTGCCCGCCCAGGATTTCGGTACGCGGCCTGCGTTGTCTGCATCCCGAGACATGGGTTTTCAAGCGGTCGCTGTACTTCTCGGCGAATCCGGGGATCGTGAGGCCGTTCGAGATGGTTCGCACCCCCGCAACAGGTTCCGTTGCCCAGTGCCTCCCCGCTGTCTCCAATACAAACCCGCCCGTGGGATCGAGAATAAGGAAACTGTTGTGATAGGTGAAGTTACGGTGTTCGTGACCACAGCCGCCGCCCTGCCCATGGATTTCCAGCAGTTGGAGTATAACGTCGCGCGCTTCCCCGGCCGTTTTGCCGCGCTCGAGACCAAGCCGCACCAGGTCCATGCCGGTCAAGCCCGTTGCCGCGTAAGGCTCGCGGGTAAACACCGCCTCGTTGCCAATGACCACGCCGTCCTCGTTTGCGCCCATCTCCGCGCCCCACATCCAATAGGGTCTGCTGATAAGTACGGCGCGGGTTTCCCTGGCCTGCGGGATGGTTATCCAAGTGCATAACAAGGTTTCGTCAGGCCCGTAGCGCTGTCTCGGATGCCATTCCAACCCTTGCGCTTCGTTGGCGTCCCTGTCGGAATTCTTCGCAAACCATACCCGCCCATCATCTACAATTGCTATGGTGTCGCACATGGTGTCATCCAATGCAGGCGCGGGCGTGTCCGGCATCCAACACGGTTGGTCTGAAATCTGTCCACACCGTTAGTGGATGCCGCGCAACGCCTCGCGGATTTCGTCCATTACTTCCTGACTGATACGGTAAACGCCGCTGCGTTCGCTTGTTCGTGTATAGCGTTCGTCGGGGTTTGCGGGCGTGGGCGCGCCGATATGCAAGGTTTTCGGCGGTACATCCTCGCCGACGGTGATTTCAAGGTCGAATACGGGCGCGTCAAGTCCGTAGATGTCGAGGTTGTCAGGCGTCTCCAGGACAACCGCCCCCGTCATATACAAGGGGTTGACGGCGTCCATGAGCGTGTGTACGTCCGCCTGGTTGTGCAGCGCCATGGATTCTGGGGCCTGCAAGCGCCACTGGCCGTGCCGTTTGACAAGCAGATAGTCCTCGCCTTCGAATGTAAAGGCGAGTGTCTCCACGTCGGCCTTGATAAACCGGAGCAATTCGCGTGACCGGAAGTTCTCGCTGTCCGTGAGCAACATCCGTGTTGCCGCTTTCGAGAGCGTTACCACGCCGCCGGTATCCTGCACGGCCAAAATGGTGTCCGGGTCTTCAGGATGTGCGGCGATCAGAATTTCCGCCTCGGCGTTGTCCTCAAATCGCAGGGCAATGCGCGCTGCCGGTTCTTCAAAGGCCGTTTTCTTATCCACGCCTTCAACAAACGCGTCGCCCTCGATATCCTTGAAGAAGCTGAGGAATCCTGACACGGCGAATTCATTGACGTGGTCCATGACAGGGGCCGTGAGGCGCCAGTTGCCGTCCTCGCTCTTTTCCAGGGTGAAGGCGTCGTGGGATGTGCTGTATTCAAGGCGATTGATGTCGGTGACGCGACGGGTCAACAGACGTCTATCGCGCCATTCCAGGGGCGTTCCGGGCAACAGCGTAATAATGTGTGGGTCAATAACAAGCACGGCGTCCTCGTGTTCGCGCCGCGCGAAGATACCGCTCCGGTCCGGCGATTCGTCCGGCGCGCCAAGCCACAACGTCTGCCTGCGGCCAGACGCGGCGTCCTTCACGCTGATGCGCGCGCGGGGCGGGTCGAGTCCGTAATCGCGCAAGTCTTCCGGGTTGTCTATAAAATCCAAGGAAACGGCAAACTGCACCTCATCCGCCAGCGCCTGTACGGTGGCATGATTTGCCGGTCCTTCCTCGGGAGCCGTTATACGCCAGGGCGCGGCGGCATCGTCGCGTCTTACGATCACCGCGATGGATTCCGCGCCGATGTCCGGACGCATTTCTTCTGTTTCCTCTTCGTCGGGCGCGCCCCAAATCCATGCAAAGTCTATCTCGAGCAACGACGCCTCGCGGTCGTCCACCAGGTATCGGTGACGCAGATCGGTAAGGGAACGATTCAACTCAAAGAAAGCGCCTTTATCCACCAGGAACAGCGGACCGCCGTCCAGCTGCGCATAGCGATGACGTTGTGTAGGTTCGAGTACGCCGAAGCGCAGTTCGAAGGACAGCCCGTCTTGCGTCTGCCCCGATGTAACAAGTTCCGGCGGGTCCAGCCCATACTGACCGAGGTCGCCTGGTTGCGCGGCCACGGTATGCTCGTTCATCAGTTGCGCAAGATTGGCGGCCACCCGTTCCCACATCAACTGGAAAGGGGCAATCGTGGGATTCGGTTCGACAATACGCCACGCGCCGGTTTCATCGCGTTCCGCCACACAGGGCGGTCCGTCTATGCGGTCTATAGAAAGACGTTGCAGTTCTTCGGGTTCGAATGTAAACACTTTGCGGGCGACACGCATGGCGGCCTCGCGTTGTTCACGGCGATGTTGCACCCCATAGTACAGCGCACACAATACAAGCAAGAGCGTGAGCAGGGCGATTGTGTGACGTAATTTCATTGACGCTTCCTTTTCCGTATGAGATAAACGCCAAGTCCCACAAGAATCGTCGCCTGCACCGTCAGCATAATGGCCACCCAGGCGATATTGCGCCGTTGCGCATCGGTGAGGATAAGCGGCGGCGCTTCCCGTCCACTTGGCCGGATGGCGATGAGGTCCTCGCTTTCGCTCATCCAGGCGAAGGTGTTTAACAGGAAATTGATGTGACCGGGGATAATAATGTTGGCGTTGGACGCGAAATCCGCGTCGCCAATCACCACCACCCGGGCGTCGCTGTATCCCCCGGGGCTGTTTGCCTTGTCCACGGGCATGATGGCCGCGGCGGCCAGGGGTATGGGCCCTTTGCGTTCGCCCGGATCATGTCTGGCCTGGCCGGTCTGCAATAGCCGTTCCGTGTCGGTTTCCGCCCAGAAATCGGGCGTGGTGCGCAGGAGTTCGGTTATGTGTACGCCCTCGGGCTTCTCTTCAGCCGCCGTTACGCTGCGCGCCGCCTGCAACATCATGGTCTGGTCGAAGGCGCGTGTAATGGGGTGGCCAAGGTTATAGGCGCCCCGAAACTCCATGAACCCATCGTCCATGCTTTCAAAAGGCGCATTGTCCACGGTTAATTCAGCCTGCCACATATTGGCGCGTTGGTCCGTGACGACAATATCATTGCCGATGGCGATGCCAAAGCGTTCTTTCATATAAGGCCGCAGTTGCTCGCCCGGCAGCGCCTGGCGCCAGGGATTCATGAACAGCAGAAGCCGTCCGCCGCCACTGATAAAGGCGTCCAGCGCTTCAATTTCGACAGGATGCAAATCCATCTGCGGGTTGTTAATGACTACGATATCCGCGTCGGCGGGCGGTATGGGCTCGCTGATTCGGATGGCGAAACGTTCGACGTGGTAAGACTCGCCCCGCAACAGATTGCCCAGGATGCTGCCGCCCTGTTGCTCGTCCTCATTCAGAATATCACGTTCCTGATGCCCCGTCAGGAAATATACCCTGGGTTCGGTCTTGCGCAGCACATTGATAAGCGCGTTTGTGAAGTCCCGCTCTTCGAGGCGCGGGCTGCCGCCGGACAGGGTGATCACGCGCTGTCGTTCACCAGAACGCAACACAATGGTGCCCTGAACCGAGGCGTGGGTAATTTCCATGGCCTCTAGCCGCGCGCGGTCCACCGTCGGGTCGAGCACCTCCACGCTGAGCAGCGGCGTATAGCGACGGGCCTGCTCCAGGAAACGCAGTGTCTTGTCCCGCGCTATGGCCACCAATTCTTCATCCACCTGCAAGAAGAAGCACAACACGTCCACCTCTTCGCTCATGGCCTGGAGCACCTGGATAGTCTGAGGCGACAAGTCGCGTCTGCCCTCTTCGGTAAGGTCCCAGGAAACGTCCCAGGCGCCGACAAGCAGGTACAGCACAATGCACACGCCCAGGAACACCGTCGAGGAGAGCACCGCGTTCAGTCCACCCAGGGTACGGTCCTCGAGCGCGCTGTGTTCGGCCAGGGTCAACAGGGTCGTTGCCAGCCAGGCCACGCCGAAGACCGCCGCCAGCGCCAGCGGCGCGAGCACGATGAAGGAAAAGAAATTTTGTGTCCATACAAGCAGGTTCAAGGCCGCCGTCAACGCCAGCAGCGCGGCAATGCCCGTGACGCGTTTTATGTGTTGTGTATGCATCATGCCCTCCAGTTTCTGCTCTCGAAGGCGCGGAACGTGAGGAACAGGAAGAACGCGCTGAACAACAGATAATAGGCAATGTCGCGGGGCTGTACAATGCCCAGCGCCATTTCACTGGCGTGCGCGTCCACGGCCAGTTCCACGGTTAACCCTCGCGCCAACGCGTACAGCCATCCGACCGCGGCGCGCAACGCATCCGGCCAACCCGATGGGGTGGGGTTGCCTTCCGGCAGCTGTTCACCGAGATTGCCCGCCACGTAGAGCAGCAGGCTGATCCCGAAGGTGATTGTGCCCGAGGTAATCTGATTGCGAGTCACCGAGGAAATAAACAGGCCCAGGCTGATGAACGCCATGCCCATCAATACCACTGTCAGCAGCCCGAACACCAATACGGCCGGCTCAAGGGGCGTTATCCGCGCGATAAGCGTCAAGTGAACCGCAATAACCAGCATCATAACGAGCAACATGCCCAGGGCGGCAAAATATTTGCCAAGGATAATGTCGCGGTCGCGCAGCGGCCAGGTCAAAAGCAGTTCCATGGTGCCCCGATGTTTTTCTTCGGCCACAAGACGCATGGTAATCAACGGGCTCAGGAACATGATCAACATGCCGCAGAACACCAGATACGGGCTGAGCAGCGTTTCGGCGAAATCCGGGGTGCTGGTGAAACCGTAAGCGGTGGGCTCGACGGACATCTTGGCGTAAGCGAACAGGGACACCGTGAACGCAATGCCCGAGATGGCGGCGAACATGCCCACCACCACGTAACCAATGGGAGTAAGAAAATAACTTGCAAACTCGCGACGGCACACGGCAATCATGTTGCTCATCAGCGGCCCTCCTTGTCCGCGCTCAGGTCGGAAGCCACGGCGTCCATGAATGCCTGCTCGAGCGTTTTGCCGCCCGCCACCGTCAATTGTTCCATGGTGTCCTGCGCAACAATGCGTCCGCGACTGATAATGATGACGCGGTCGCAGACCATGCTGACCTCGGGCAGGATGTGGGTGCTTAAAAGCACCGTGTGAGCGCCGCCCAATTCCTTGATCATGCGCCTGATGTCCACTATCTGGCTCGGGTCCAGTCCAACCGTCGGCTCATCCAGGATCAGCACGGGCGGCGCGCCGATTAACGCCTGGGCGATGCCGACCCGTTGACGATAGCCCTTGGACAACTGCCGAAGCATGCGACTGCCCATATCGCTCAGGCCGCACCGTTCCATCACACGGAACGCCTCCTCGGCGCGTTGCGCCCGGGACAAGCCTTTCACACGGGACACATACTCCAGGAAACCCCGGACAGTCATTTCATCATAAAGCGGTACGTTTTCCGGCAGATAGCCGATGCGCCGCTTTACTTCCAACGGGTTTTCGTGGACTTCGTGTCCGTCAATATAGGCTTCACCCCGACTTGCGGGGAAAAAGCCGGTCAAAATACGCATGGTGGTGCTTTTGCCCGCGCCGTTCGGCCCGAGAAATCCAACTATCTCGCCCGCGCCTATATGGAACGATGCGTCCTCCAGCGCAACAATGGCGCCGAAATACTTTGTCAAATTCTTGACTTCAATCATGCAGGTGTCCCAATAGCGTCGTTTCCATGCCGCGGCTTTCGCTGACAATCCATAAACAGGTCTCTCTTGCACATCCATGCGCCGTCCAGAAGCGTCCATGCCCTGTTAGAACGTTTCAACAGGCAAAGCGCAATACACCTCTCGTACTTAGCGCGGCATTTTAGCATGAAAGGACGGTATAACCGTAATTTGTCGGTTGTCGCCCGGGGCGACGATATTCTGCTATTCCACGTCCATCTTCACGAATTCACAGGAAGATGGTTTGGATACGATACCGTTCGATGCATTCCACGGGGCAAACTGGATTAACCAATAATCCATATATATCAATAAAAATCTCTTTCTGGCAGGATCGGTCACATATTTAGGGTTGCCGCATGGTAGAATAATGCATCTTTTTGTTGCTTGCGGGTTTGTTCATGCTTGGATCAGGTTTGGTGCAGTGATGTGAAAAAAACTTCATGA
>SLFT01000013.1 GCA_007124105.1 Candidatus Hydrogenedentota bacterium
ATTCGCGCCATAACCAAACACTGATGCGCCGGGGTTATCCACAGCAGGGTAGCCCCGGCGCTTTCTTTGTGTGCCGGGCATGGTACGTGGCTTATGGGGTACGGGCGTAGGTGTGCCCTGGCGGCGGCATCGCCTCGTGTAACTCAATGCTTATCGGCAATGGAGGAAGAAAAACGAACCATGGATGATACGCTTTCCGGCAAGGCGGCTCGGAACATCAGAAGTGTTTCCAGCCGCTGTAACTAATGCCTTTACGGCGCCTGGCGACAAGAAAATATTGACCGTTTCTGTCTGTTTGCCGTAACATGAACTACTGACGTCGTCAATAAATCATATACGACAACACCTAGTTCAAGGACAAGCCGCCATGTTGCAGACACAGTCCCGTCCGCATGTTTTGATGCGTCTCGGATATTTTAACGCTCTTTTTTCTGTCGCCGTTCCGGCGCTGCTTGCAGTCCTACTTTTGATGCGCGGGGCGCACGGAAACGTATCTGCAACGCCTTATGACGCACAAGCCCTGGCTCACAGTCGCGCGCTTGGCCATGCAGACGCCGCGACGCGGGCGAGAGCCGCCGAGGCGCTCGGTTTTCTTCGCTATTATGCGGCGGAATCCGCGTTGATTGAAACGTTGACGGATGCGTCCCCGGAAGCGCGACGTGCGGCGGCGTTATCGTTGGCCGCGTGCGGCGGCAGGGCTTCCCTGATCCCGTTGTCCACAGCTTTGGGGGACGCGGACTGGACGGTGGCGCAGGCGGCCTGGACGGCGCTGACCAACCTGACCGGCATGGAGACGCCCTTCGACGCGCTGATTGAAGCAGACGAACGACAGCGGCAGCTAGCCTGGTGGCGCCGTTGGATTGACGCGCTTCCTGAAAATGACCTCCCCGAAGCGTGTTACGCGCTGATTGGGTCTGCGGAACACTGGGAGGTGGAACGGGGGCTGCGCGCTCTGGGCGTTCTTGGCGCGCCGGACGCGGCAAAGATCATCAGCGACGCCATCGCGCCCTGGGCGAAGCAGGAAGATGAAGACGATTTCGACGCGAAAGCGCGCGTTCAAGCCGGCATCCGCGCGTTGGGACGACTTGGCGTCGGCTTTGATACGCTTGAAGAGTTTTTGTACAACCGCCAGTGGGCCGGCTATGCCGCCGAAGCGCTGGGGGATTATGGCGGCGATGCCGCGGCAGCAGCGTTGATGCGCGCGTTCCCATTCTATGCGCAGGAATTTCACCGTCCTGGAAACGCCGCCTGGACGCATCCCCACGACAAACCGCACCTCGACCCCAGCGACCGTATTCTATATGTGCCCTATGCCATTGCCTTCGCCTTGGCCCGCATTCCCTTCGACGACCCTGGATTGCTGGATGATCTCCGCGCTGTTGCGCCGCTTATCGCCGCGCAGATTCCCCTGGATGTTGACGGATTGATGGTATACGACGAAGAACCCTTTCAGCGCATCTTTCGCTTCCTGCTGGAACGGGCGGGAATCGCGCAGCACCTGGTGGAGTTGGCCTTCGACGCATTGGGCGTCCCACGCGCCGTACCCCTGGACGCGCCTGTGTTTTCAGGGGCGTCAACACCGGACGCCTTTTGGCACGACCACATGCGGCAAGCTTGGACGGAGCATTCTGCAACATCCGGCGATACCGCTTTTTACGCTTCGCCGGTATTGCGCGGTCAGGACGCGCCCCTTGCCATTGAGGTGGATATTTCCGGCTGGGACACGCTCCATCTTACCGTGGACGATGTGGAAGACTACAGTATGGACAGAGCCAACTGGGCCGGAGCGCGTCTTGTAACGAAGGACGGCGGCATCATTTGGCTGGACACAGTGACGCCCCTTTCCGCGACCCAGCAGCACGATACGTTGCGCGTCAACGTAAGCGCCTCGTACGGCAACTTACGCATCGCCGACCAACAATTCGAACGGGGACTCCATACCCATGCGATTAGCCACATAACCTATCACCTGGGCGGCGCATATCTTGCGTTCCGCGCGCATGTGGGCGTATGCGCCAGCAGACCGGCAGGCCAGGGAAGCGTTCGTTTTCTTGTGAGCAATGAGGAGGTACACCAACGAAGCGCCGACCATCCCCTGGCAATGAATGCCGCAGCCGTCTGGGAAGAAGCCGAGCGCAACGCCAGAACCCCCGCCGCCCGTAGACAGGTCGCCTGGGAACGGGAGGATATGGACCGACTGTGGCTTCCCGGCGAGGCCGATGCGGCGACAATGACACAGCGCTATATTGCTGCCACGCGCCCGCCGTTCAGGGAGGCGGCGCGGGAATTGCGCGACAAACAACCGGACGACAACACGCTTGCGGCGGCGCGCGAGCTGTATTATCGCAGCCGGATTCGGGAAAATGTGGAACAATTGCTGGGCCACGGCGCCATCGCATCGAACGTGCTGACGGCGCTGTGCCGCAACGAGGATGACGCGCCGGCCCTCGTCGAACTACTCGATCACGACAACCATTGGGTGCGTATTAACGCGGCGAAGACGCTGATCTTCATGGACGCGCGGGACATGGTTGACGCCATCTCCCGTCGGTTGCGTGATTCGAAACCAGAAGCTAAGTACGGTTATTTTGACGAAGTCTATTTCGCGCGCGCCCAGGGCTGGGATGAACTGAACGATCCCACGCCGCGCTATCGCGAAGCCTTGATAATGGCGCTGGGCATGCTCGGCGCGGCGGAACATGTCCCGCTTCTCGTAGACGCCCTTTTTAACGAACGCAATGCCTTGGAAATACAGTATCGCGCTGTCAACGCGCTGGACATGCTGGGCGGCGATGTGGCAATGGAGGCGTTGCGGCGCGCGGAACGGGAACACCCCTACCACAGCGTACGTATTGCGGCCCGTGAAGCCCTCTGGAAGCGCCGTATCGCGCCGCTGCCGCGAATCGCTGTCCCGGAAGCGCCGCCGGCCCGGGTCACGCAGAAGGACCTCCCGGAGAAATACACGCGCTTTGTGTTTATCAAAGGCGACCCCGCTCCCTACAATCCTTTTCAAATGGACAGTTGGCGCCAGGCCTATATGACCACCGACAGCGGCCCCACTTACCGGCCCGGTCGAAACCTGTACATACTTGACGTTACGGGCGAAACGTCCCAATCAATGCCGCTGACCCATTTTGAAGACGGGTATGTGGCGGACTGTGAAGTCTCTTATGACGGCCAGCGAATACTTTTTTCCAGGCGGGAGGAACACAGTCCCTGGTGGCATATTTATGAAATACAGGCGGACGGCGGCGGCCTGCGCGCGCTTACCCAGGGACCGTATCACCATGTGCAGCCGAACTTTCTGCCGAACGGGCGGATTGTCTTTGCCACGTCGCGTCTCGGCATGCGCGACGAGTATCACGGATACTTGTGTACCGGACTTGCCACCATGACGCCCGATGGCGACGACATCCAGGTGATCGGCTTCAATTTCGGGCGCGATGCGGAGCCAACGGTTGCGCCTGACGGAAAAATTTTGTTTACCCGATTGGAACTGTTTTACTCGCGCATGAAAACAGAATGGAACCTCATCAGCGCCTTTCCGGACGGCACAAACATGCAAACCCTGTACGGCCCCGAAAGACGCGGTTTCTGGAGCGGCATTCACGGCGGCTACGGTGGGTGGACCGTGTCCGGCGACCGCCACCGGCAGCTGCGGCTCACCCAGCCGCGCGCTCTCGCCAATGACGCGCATCTGTTGACCACGCCCGCCGGCCCCATCGTAACCAGGGGCAGGCACGGCGAAACGTTGTTGCGCGCGCGCTGGCTGCGTGAGGGCGGCAACGATACCTGGGTCATCACCACGCCCTATCCGCTGGACGCAACTACGCTGTTGGTGGCGGCGGGCGAAAAACAAAACGAATTTGTCGCGGATCAATTCCCCAGGGATGCGGTTGATCTAGGATTATACCGAATGGACATCGCCACGGGCGCGCTGTCGCTTTTGTATAATGATCCCGCTGTGGCCGATTTCGAGGCGCGGCCGCTCCATCCCCGCGTGACGCCGCAAATACTCGTGGAGTCGCCTGCGGCGCGGGGCAGCGGTTTCACGGGGACGCTTTACGCGGATTCCGTTTTCATCACACAGATTGACGCGGTGCGGGAGCGGGGGCGACTGTTGCGTGTGATCGAAGCGGAACCCCAGGTGGCGCGCCATGCAACCCACACCACGGGCGACCTCGAGGCGTGGAAAAACCACGGCGGCGCTTTCGCGCGTGTACTGGGTACGCTGCCCCTTGCCGCGGACGGGTCGTTCGCCGTGGAGGTGCCCGCCGACCGTCTCCTGCATCTACAAGTGCTGGACAGCAACCGCCGCGTCGTGGGCAACCAGCAGGTGTGGATGCATGTGCGCCCCGGTGAACGCAAGGGATGCATAGGCTGCCATGAACGCCCGGACAGCGCCGCGGCAACACGAGGCGACCAGCTGACCGCTTTTCAAACCGGCGCTATCCCAAAAGCGCTGCCTGACGGAAGCGATCAATTGCGCTACCGCGCAAAAATATGGTTCAAAGGTTACCTGCCGGACGAACGGGAAGAACGACAACGCACCGTCCAGTCCATTAACTGGTTTGGAAGAAATTGATCGCGCGGCCTATTGTTAAAGATGCGCGCATACGTGTTAAAAAATACAGTAACTGTCGAGCAAGCGTAACAGGTTGAAGCCATTGCAGGCCCTGAACAATGGCATCCCGTTGGGATATTGAATACAAGCACTCGGGGTAGCGTAGTACCGCAACCCCGGGCTATGGTATGGCATCCCGTTGGGATATTGAATACAAGTACTGGCATATCAGCACCCGATTATCAGTCACCAAAAGATGTGGGTAAAGACAAGGCGCGCGTTCTTGTCATTCCCCACAAATATCATGTCGTTATTATATGGCGAACTGAGTATAAAACATGACGCGTTATTCAAAAAAATGCAGTATAAAACATGACGCGTTATTCAAAACAATGCAGTATAAAACATGACGCGTTATTCAAAAAAATGCCCCGAAGGGGCTACATAACACAGCCCAAGGTTGCGGTACCCCGCTACCTTGGGTGGTTGATACCCGCCCCCTCCGGTTTACCCCAACGGGGTTGCGTCTGCCTCTGGGTACGCAACCCCGTTGGGGTAGGCCAATGCTGGGGTGTTGGCGCACCCGGGGTAGCGCAGTACCGCAACCCCGGGCTATGATATGGCATCCCGTTGGGATATTGAATATAAGTACTGGCATATCAGTACCCGATTATCAGCCACCAAAAGATGTGGGTAAAGACAAGGCGCGCGTTCTGTCACATCACAAGGATTACGAGAATGAAGACATTGCTTATATCGGCGAACACGGAAGTGATCAACATGCCCGTAATGCCTTTCGGGCTTGCCTGCGTGGCGTCGGCCGCGCAACAGGCAGGGCATGACGCGGTCATGCTCGACCTGATGTTTGCGTCAGACCCCAACGGGGCGCTGAAAGACGCTCTTGTCTCTGTGCGTCCCGGATGTATTGGCGTATCGCTCAGGAACATAGACGATCAAAACATGGAATCGCCGCGCTTTCTTCTTGACGAGGTGCGCGACGTTATCGCATTTTGTCGTAAACACTCCGACGCGCCTATCGTGGTTGGCGGCGCGGGCTACAGTATTTTTCCTGAAAGCGCTCTGGCCTTTCTCGACGCGGATATGGGCATCGAGGGTGAGGGCGAAAAAGCGTTCCCTGCGTTGTTGTCCTGTCTGGAGCGGGGCCGGGATGTTTCAGGGATACCGGGCATACATCTCCGCGATAGGGGCGCGCAACAGCCCCGAAGCTTTGCCCGTGATATGGACGCGTTCCGTATGCCCGTGCCCACAGTCCTGGCCGCGTCGGCGGCGCGTAATCCCGACCCGTGGATACCCGCGCAGACCCGACGGGGATGCCCCTTTCATTGCGCCTATTGCACCACGCCGGCTATTGAAGGCGCGCGGCTTAGAAAGCGCGCGCCCGAGGATGTGGTCGCATGGCTTCAGCAGTGGGTCGCGGCGGGATACAACCAGTTCTTCTTTGTGGACAATACCTTCAATTTCCCGCCTTCTTATGCCAAAGAACTGTGCAGGCTTATCATTGCGCACGGGCTTGACATCCAATGGCAGAGCATTATCTATCCCAAGAACGTTGATGTCGCGCTCGTCGGACTTATGGCCGACGCCGGCTGCAAACATATCAGCCTGGGCTTTGAGAGTGGGTGTGAGGACATATTACGCAATATGAATAAGCGATTTACACCCGACGAAGCGCGAGTTATCTCGGACATGTTTGGCGCGCGTGGAATCGAGCGCATGGGCTTCCTGCTGCTGGGCGGCCCCGGCGAAACACAAGAATCCGTGGAGACAAGCCTCGCTTACGCCGATGCGCTGAATCTTGAGATGCTGTCCGTCACACCCGGCATCCGCATTTGTCCGAACACACCCCTTGCCGCAACCGCCGTGGAACACGGCATCGTGACCGCAGCGGACGACCTGCTGCGTCCGCGCTTTTATCTCGCCCGGGAACTGGATGGTTGGCTCCAGCCGCGCCTGAAACAATGGGCGGCGTCACGCCCCTATGTGATGTTGTAGTGCAACAGCGAAACAAATACGCTTCTTCGGTTTCTGCGCCAACCGAAAAAGTCCCGATTTCAGGCGGCGAGAGGCCGGGTAGCAATAAGATGTAGTTATGCGTTATTGCGTTTCGCCGCGTAGAAACGTTCGAGTGCGTCCCAGGCTTCCTCGCTTGCTCCCTTGACGACGGGCACGGCGGGCAGGGACGCGATGAAGGTGCGCCCGTAATACTTGGACACGATGCGGTTGTCGAGGATAATGACAGCGCCCCAGTCGGTGCTCCGTCTGATGAGCCGTCCAAATCCCTGGCGCAGTTTGATGACGGCCTGGGGCACGGAATACTCCATGAACGCGTTGCCGCCGGCCTGTTCGATGGCCTGTGCGCGCGCCTCGAGGATGGGTTCGGAGGGCACGCGAAAGGGCAGGCGCGTCACGATGACGCATTGCAGCGCGTCGCCGGCCACGTCCACGCCTTCCCAGAAACTGTCGGTGCCGAACAACACGCTTGCGTGGTCCTCGCGGAACGCGTCGAGCAGCTGCGACCGGGTCGCCTTGCCCTGGCACAGCGGCGTGATCTGTCGCGCGCGCAATTCACCCTCGAGCTGCCTGTACGCGAAATCGAGCGCGTAAAAGGACGTGAACAAAACAAACGCGTGGCCTTGGGTAATGGTCAACGCGCGACGAATGCGCGATACCGTCTCCTCGAGGAATTGCGGCGCGGACGGCGCAGGCCCGTCCGAGGGAATGCAGACCAGCGCCTGGTCGGCGTAGTTGAAAGGCGAGTCCAATAACAGATCGCTTACCCGGCCGTCTTCGAGCAAATCGAGTCCCACCCGGTTTTTGAAATAACTGAACTGCCTGCGAACGGCCAGTGTGGCGGAAGTAAGAATTACCGTATCCAGGTTGGTGTACACCCACTCGGCCAGCGGCTGGCCCACCGCGAGGGGGCATCGGGCGACGCGCACGAAGGTCTCGAATTTGGAGTCAATCTCGATCCAGCGCACGGTGTTGTCCTGCAACGTATCCTGGGTGCATTCAGCGAGCGCGTCTGCGATCAGTTGCAGGCGGCGTATGGCCGCCATCAGTTCCATGATTTCCATCTGCACCGGCGATTCGTCGCCCGGGTCCAGTGGTTTGATGGCGGACAGCTTTTCGAGCAGGGTTTCGCATATTCGAATGAGCGCGCGCATCGTGGCTACGGCGGGCATCACCACCGCATCGTGCAGTTGCCGCAACGCCGGCTGGGCGAGGATATCCGGCGTGAGACGCCATTTGATGTCGCGGCTTATCTGCCCGGCGGCCTCGGCGGTATATTCGCGCAATCCCGTGAATACATCGTCCAGTTCGTCCATGGTCAGCATCAGCGCCGGACGCAGCTGTTTGTCAATGATCGCCACAAATTCCTCGTATTCCGTGGTGGTCACCTGTGGACAGTTGCGCATCAGTTTCAGTTTCAGGAAGGGGATGAGACCGCGTTCATTTTCCATCTCGATGCGCAACAGCCGTCCAAGCGTTTTGTGGGTTGTCCCGCGGGTGGCGTTGACGCCAAAATACTCTGTGGCCGCGTCTTCGATGCTGTGGGCCTCGTCAAAGATAACGCGCGCGTACCGGGGCAGCACCGCCGCGCCGGTGAAGTCGCCGAGCTCCTTTTTTACGGCCACATCGGCAAACACGATATGATGGTTTGCCACCAACAGGTCGGCCCGGGCCATTTCCTTGCGCGCCGCCATGAAGAAACACGCCTGGAAATGGCGACAATTGCCGCCCGCGCAGATGTCGGCCTCGCATTGCACCTTTTCCCACACGGCGCGGTCGGGGATAAAATGGAGATCGGCCTTGCTGCCGTCGCGGGTGGTCTCGGCCCAATCCGTGAGCGCGCGCAGCTGCGCGGCCCCTGTGTCGTCGTCGAAGAGGGATATCTCTGAGAAGGCGTGGTCCAGTTTGCGACGGCACAGGTAGTTGCCGCGCCCCTTGACCAGGCACGCTTGAAAGGGTTCTTCCATGCATCTTTTTAACAGGGGCAGGTCATGGGCGATGATCTGCTCCTGTAAATTGATGGTGCGCGTGGAGATGACGATACGCTCCTTGTTGCGCACGGCCCAGTGGATGGCGGGCAACAAATAGGCCATTGTTTTACCGACGCCCGTGGGCGCTTCGATCACCGCCACGCCGTCGTTATTGAAGGCGTTGATAATCTGCTCGGCCATCGTTATCTGTTGCGGGCGCAGTTCAAAGCCGGGAATTACACCGGCAAGCGCGCCTTCTTGCTGAAATTCGCGCGCCAACGCGCGCGCGTTCAAAGGGGTCTTCTTCTTCGGCGTGAAGGGTTCCACCACCACATACGCGCGCGTGGCGGCGTTGTCCACAATGTACACGCCATGCCCGTGAGCGCTGTACAGCGAGGCCAGTTCCAAATCGGCGTCGCTCGGCGCGAGATTGCCCGACGGGTGGTTGTGCAGCACCACTTCGCGCAGGTTCAGTTGCGTAAACAACGCGGGCACGGCTTCGGCATGGCCCCGGGCCAGCACACGCACCTCGCTGACCAGTCCCGATTCGTCGAGGACGCCCGCGAAAAACACTTCGCGTCCGTCTGCGGCGACAATATGCTGTTGCAACGCATCCGCGGCGGCGCGGGTCAGGCGTTGTATTATGGATTCACCATCGGGCATGGCATCAGGACAACCTTGTTTTTGGCGCGCTGCTGTCAAGAGCAGAACGATTCAGGGGGCGACGATTTTGTATAGGACTTATGGAACTTATAGAAAAATGTATATCCTGGCGTCGTTGGATTCTCGCTACTATGTCCCATACCTCCTATAAATCCCATCATCCCACACATCAGTTGCGGCATTTATCGGAGGTACGTTGGGGTTGCGGGCCACACCCGCGTTAGAGCGTCTCAGTTTTTCAGGCGCGCGGGTGGAATGCCTTGTGGGCATTTGACAAACGCTCCGCGCTT
Source organism: Candidatus Hydrogenedentota bacterium (assembly GCA_007124105.1). Taxonomy (GTDB): domain Bacteria; phylum Hydrogenedentota; class Hydrogenedentia; order Hydrogenedentales; family CAITNO01; genus SLFT01. The sequence continues at coordinate 9,519 of SLFT01000013.1, forward strand.
ACGTGGGTATAAATCTGGGTGGTGCCAATATCGGCATGACCCAGCATCTCTTGAACGGCGCGCAGGTCGGCGCCGTTGTCCAACAGATGGGTGGCAAACGAATGGCGTAATGAATGGGGCGTCACGTTTTGTGCGATATTGGCCTGGCGCGCGTATCGTTTTACCATGCGCCATAGGGTGACGCGGGCCAGCCGTTTGCCCGATTCGCCTATGAACAGCGCATCGTCGCGTCGCGCCCACTTCATACGCAGGGGAAGCCACGCCTCCAACTTTGCGATTGCACGGCGTCCGAGTGGAACAAGTCGAAATTTCGCGCCCTTGCCCAACACGCGTATCACGCTTTCTTCCAGATTGACATATTTGATGGGAATCTTCGACAGCTCCGATATGCGCAACCCGCAGGCGTAGAACATCTCGAGCATGGCGGCGTCGCGTACGCCTTCGGCCGTTGCGGTGTCCGGCGCGTTCAGCAACCGTTCGATTTCATCGGTGGACAGACAACGCGGCAATTTACGCAGCAGATGAGGCGCCTCGGCCATTTCAGTAATGTCTGTTTCGCAGAGACCTTCATCCACCAGAAAGCGATGAAACCGGCGGATGGCGCTGAGATGCCGCGCTATCGAACGCGAGGACATGCCCGCCGCGTTCAATTGCGACAGGTGGTCAACCACATCCTCGAACACAATTTCGCCGGGTGCGCAAAGCCCCTGCTCTTCAATGGCGTCAAGATACCGTCGTATGTCGGCGGCATAAGCGGCCAATGTCTGTTCCGAGAGTCCCGCCTCGAAGACAGCCGACTCCATGAAGCGATCAAACATGACATTCAAGGCAAACAGGTCATCTGCCATCAGCGTATTCCTCATAAAAACATCACCCCGACGCCGCATCCATTGGCGCGGCGCCGGGGCGTAAAATTTACACTGCTATTGTTCTTCGCTTAGTCACCCAAGGTGATCTTGAACTCAGCGCGACGATTCAGTTTACGGTTCGCCGGTGTATCATTCGGTACAGCCGGTCGGGTCAAGCCGTAGCTGACCGTTTCGACGCGTCCAGCGTCTATGCCGTTTTCAACGATGTACGTCCTGACAGCGTCGGCGCGACGCTGGCCAAGGCCCATGTTGTAGTCGGCGGGGCCGATACCGCACGTGTGACCTTCGATGACAACGGTGTCGCCAGGATGTTTTTTCATTTCAGCGATCAACTTGTCAACTTCCGCTTTGCCTTCAGGCTTCAGTACGGCCTTGTCGAAATCGAACAGGACGTGGTTCAGCACAATCGCTGTACGCTCGACC
>SLFT01000212.1 GCA_007124105.1 Candidatus Hydrogenedentota bacterium
CAACGGCGGCTGCGACGAAATTATCCAGGGGCAGGATACGCGCCACGGCTATTTCGAGCGCGGCGGCACCACGCCCGACGTGTTCCCGGGAGAGCCCGATACCTACGCCGCCTATGGATACGGTTGGGCGAACGCGTCGAACACGCCCTTCCGCAAGTATAAAAAATGGATTCATGAAGGAGGAGCGGCCACGCCGCTTATTGCGCACTGGCCCGAGCGCATTAAGGAACACGGCGCGCTGCGCCATCAGATCGGTCATATCATTGACTTCATGGCGACATGCCTGGACATTGCCGGCGCGGAATACCCGGAAACCGTCAACGGCCATGACATCATCCCGCTCGAAGGGGTCAGCCTGGTTCCGGCGTTTCAAGACAAGCCCCTTGAACGTGCCGCGCCCTTGTACTGGGAGCACCTGGGCAACCGCGGTATACGCGACGGCAAATGGAAGCTGGTGGCGGGCAAAGACGCGCCCTGGGAACTGTTCGACATGGAGCGGGACCGCACCGAAACCAATAATATCGCCGACGATCATCCCGACCGTGTCGCCGCAATGACCGCCGACTATGAAACCTGGGCGGAACGTGTAGGCGTGTGACGCGTCATCCGCAAGAGACAGAAAGGCACATAGATGACGTGCTGGTTCTTGCCTCGCATTCATGTTGATATTTAGCCTGGTTTTTGAAGGCCGTAATGCCATGGCGTTTATAAGAACCACTTACTCGAAGATTGGCAGCTGGCGAAGAGCCACGAACCGCTGAAAAAATATACCTCCTCTGGAGTAGCACGCAATGCTTGAAGTTGTTGCCGCCAAATATCTGAAGGGCTACCGGATTTACGTCGCTTTCAACACAGGCGAACAGGGAGAGGTAGACCTGGAAGAGGCACTCTGGGGTCCTGTATTCGAGCCGCTACGGGACACGGAACAGTTCAAACGCTTCGAGATATCTCCTGTGGCGCGTACAATTACCTGGGAGAACGCCGCGGACCTGGCGCCTGAGTTTCTGCGCGAGAAAATGATTGAACAGAAGTAACTGTCACATAGCGTCCGTATCAACCTTCTTTACCCCATGACGCCGTGGTTGCCTGCAGTTGTGGGCGCGGCGTGTGACATGTCAACGTAGAATCAGGACGGGGCGAAACGCGACGCGCCTGCCGCCGCAGAGGCCGTCTTCACGCCCCTTGAACGCATGCGACGACAAGAAACGCGCAATGGGCGCGTTGTCATCGTCGCATTCCAGGCGCAGCAGCAGTCCGTGATTTTCGTCGGGACGGGCGAGCCAGTGTGTTACAGCGTCTGTGACGTCCAGGGAAATCCAGTCGCCCGCGTCGGAAACGTCTGGCAGCGGGACAGCCGCGACGGGCGTTGCGACATAATCCGTGTCGGGCCCTTCGCATCCGGGCGCTGTCCATTGTTCCACACCCGACTGGCGCCAATTGGCTTCGTCTTTTACGGCGGGATGTCCTTCCGTACCGGAAACATCGTCGCTGACGCCCGAGCCCGCGCGCCACGGGCGCAATATACGATATGCCGTCAGCACCCCCGATGCCGCCCCATCAACACCGGCGCAATACAACCACAACTGCGCGGCGCCGGGCTCAAAGTCCGGCGACACATCGCCAAGAACGACCCGGACAAGTCCGTTGCTGCGCGCTTCCTTTTCGCCGCCGATTATAAGAAACGGTTCGCCGCCCGCGTTATGGTCCGGTCGCGCCTTCGACAAATGGGTCTCGCTAATGTGAAGCCGGGGTACGTACTTGCCGCCGCTTCGCGCATGGGCGGCGTACTCGGGCGTGTTCTGATAGTACCGCCACCCTTGCAGACGGGCATAATAATAACGAGTCATGGACGCTGTAATAGCGGCGCCGTGTTCTTTGCCGCCGTAATAATAGTCTCCGTAATGAGCGTGTACCCAGGGCATGCGCGCTTTTTGCCGCTGGTACTGTACGCCGCCCGCCATCCAGCCGCCGAAAAACATGGCCCGGCTGCGGGCTGTGCCACGCTTCAGATCGGCCCGGGTCACGTTGTATCCGCTGCCGTCAAAGACATCAAGCAACAGGTCTATGGGGAACCAGGCGTCCAGCGCGATGGACGGCTCCAGTGCGCGCTCCACATACAGGAAGTAATCGCAGGCAAACTCGATCTCGCTGTGGCCCGCGCCGTCCACATCAAAGCCGGCCTGCAAAAATGATTTGTGCGCTTCTTCGCAGAAGTGCCACGGGATATCGCTGATATTATGGCTGACCACGCCAAAGAAAAAACTGATCTGCCGCTGCGCCTCGGCGTCCCACGGCGGCGGGAAGCGGCGTTGCAACAACGACGCGTACCGTTCCATGAACGGATGCCAGTGGCTGTACTCGGCCGCATCCCCACTTCCAAGACCATACCCCCAGTCGGGAAACGCGCAGCCGGAATACAAAGCGCGCAAGTTGTCGTCGCTCTCAAACAACGTCGCCAGTCCAGGCAGCATCACGTCATCTTTCAGATACGTTTCCACCGCCATGCTTGCAATTTCAGCGTGGGTCCGCGCGCCAATCGCCCAGGCAGAACCGGGCACAACCAGCGCAAGTAAAAGAAATACCACGAGTAGTTTTATTCGCATAAGAAATTGAAACTCCTGCTCCACGGGGGTGTATGACACACAAGTCCAGCGCAGTCTATCACAACCACATCCGCGCCGGGGATACGTGAATTTGGACGCGCAAGCGTTTGACAGGTTTCAACATTATCTGACCGAGTCCGATAATGTCCACCGGTAAATCAAATCTTTCGAGCCCCAGGCCTGTATGAAACTTTGGCGGACCGTTTCGGTCAAACAGTACACGGCG
>SLFT01000233.1 GCA_007124105.1 Candidatus Hydrogenedentota bacterium
CTTATTACGGTGGGTTTCGCTTCACTTTACCCACCCTACGGCTCACTATTCAACAATTATTATGCAATCAGGAACGCGGGGCCAACGCCGTAAAGGGCGGCGTTCCTGGCAGACGCGAACCTGGTGGGAGCAATATTATGAGCATTCAAGTTGTGGTCGGCGCGAACTGGGGCGACGAGGGCAAAGGGCGCATGGTGGATTATCTCGCCCGGGACGCGGCGTTCGTGGCGCGCTACCAGGGCGGCAACAATGCCGGCCATACAGTGGTCAACGAGTTCGGCGAATTCAAACTGCACCTGCTGCCGTCCGGCGTATTCTATCCCGGCGTTACCAACATCCTGGGACCGGGCATGGTGATTGATCTCGAGGGGCTGGTCGCTGAAATGGATGAACTGACGGCGAGCGGCATCACACCGAACATACGCATCTCGGACCGCGCAACAATCTGTTTTCCTTTTCACCGATTGGAAGACGGTCTCGAGGAAGACCGGCTGGGTAAGAACGCGTACGGCTCGACACGGCGCGGCATCGCGCCGGCATACGGCGACCGCACCGTCAAAAAGGCGATGCAAATAGGCGAGTTGTTGTATCCAGAGCGTTTTAACAAACGTTTGCGCCAGATTGCCGAATGGAAGTTAGAGCGGCTTGAAGCGTTTTATGGCAACGATGCCCCCCTGTTCCAGGTGGATGATATCCTCGATTGGGCCGAAAACTTCGGCAGCCGCATCCGCCCCTTTATCACCGATACGTCCGTGCTGCTGGAACAGGGCGCCGCACAGGGAAAGAATATCCTGTTCGAGGCGCAGCTGGGCACGTTGCGCGACCTCAATTTTGGCATATATCCCTTCACAACGTCGTCGTGTACCCTCGCCTCGTACGCGCCCATTGGCGGCGGCTTGTTCGGTCACAAGATTGACACTGTGATTGCGGTGGTCAAGGCATTTTCTACCTGTGTGGGCGAAGGCCCCTTTGTTACGGAAATGGATAAGGAAGAAGGGGACGCGCTGCGCGAATTCGCCAAGGAATACGGCGCGGCAACGGGACGTCCGCGCACGGTTGGCCATTTTGACGCCGTAGCCACCCGCTATGGCGCTTATACACAAGGCGCGAACACCATTGCGTTAACAAAACTCGACAGTCTCAGCGGACGCAAGACCCTTAAAATATGCACACATTACCAATGGCAGGGCAACACCTATGACAGGTTCCCCTTGAATGCCGTGCTCGAGGAAGCGACGCCCGAATACATTGAAATGCCCGGTTGGGATGAAGATATCAGCGGTGTGCGCGACTTCGATGAATTGCCGAGCCCCGCACAGGATTACGTCCTCGAAATCGAAAAAATTATCGCGTGTCCCATCCAATACGTTTCTGTTGGCCCTGAGCGGGAGGCGTTGATTGTTCGTTAGCGCGAATATACCCGCTTGAGCAAGTAGCCGCCAACGCTATCCTCTGGTGGCGCGGTGGAGCATGTACAACGAGCCCGCGCAGCTCAGATACAGCGCGGCGGCGGCAAGCACGAGGACAGCGAAACCGCCGTGGATGGCCAGGAACGTTGCGCCCGAAGCGCCAATCACGGAGAAGCAGCCGTTAATGCCCCATGCCCAGGGCAGCAGCCGTTTATCCGCGTCCGTGGTCAGCTGCAAACCTGTCGGGAAGGGCGCGCCCATGACAAAGGCCAACGGCGCCATCACCACCAACGCCGCCACGATTTTCGCCGGGTCCGACCAGCCCGCGCCCATTCTGAACAATGCCGGCAGCAAAGCCACATACAAGACAATCATCACCAGAATAACGCTGGCGGCAACAGCAACCGTTTGCGCCGCGCCGGGCGCGCCCCGTCGCCGATACAGCGCGTCCGCGGCAAAACTGCCCATGCCGCTGAACACCAGAAATCCGGTGAGCGTGACGGTTACGGCGTACACCGGGTAGGCCAGAAACAGCATGAGCCGTTGTATCAGCGCTATTTCGAGAAACATGTACGCCAGACCCAATCCCGCGAAATAGAGAATTACCCACAGCCGCGCGCGCCGCGCTTTCGGACGCCGCGACAGCGCCAGCAACGGCAGCAGGATAAGGACAAACGAGACCACAATCCCCTGTACCAGCGTGGCCGTCAGCGTGATATATCCCCATTCCATGAAGGGCGCCCATTGCAGGCCCATACCGCGCCACAACCCCGGAAGTTTGCTCCACTTGAGGAAGCGGAAGAAGTAGGGGCGGTCGTCCGTGGCGGGACGCAGATAGAAATGGGCGTCGTCGTAGGCCGTCTCGCGGTCCCCGTATACCACCGCGTGGGCAAAATCATAATAGTAGGGCGCTTCGAGCGTCATGAACCGGTTCGCCTCGTCCGCTTCCATGCCAGGCAAAAAACAGAGGTCGAAGCCGCGGCTGTCGGCAAACGCGCGGGCGGCGTCAATTTGGGTCGGCGTCAAAGGCGCGCGCGACACCGCCACCGTACCCGTGTTCCAGGAACGTATGAAAACAATGTGCGCCGCCGGATTTTCGATCCCGAAGGCCTCGCAGGCCTCCATTGCTGTAGCAAAGAGCTTCAGCGCGTCCCGGGGCGGCGTCTTCAACCACCGTGTGATGGCCAGCACGCCGTCGTCGGTCAGCCTGTCCAGAAAAAGCGCCAGCGCCTCCACGGTATACAGGTAACTTTCGTTGAGCGCGTGTACGCCCGCAGACGCCGCGCTGAAGGAATCAAGCAGCGCAATTTGGATAAGATCGTATTGTTTTTCGTTCGATTGCGCGAAGCCGCGCCCGTCCGCGACAATGGGCGTTATGTCCGGGCGCTTGTAGAGGTCGCCGTAAAACGCGTTCA
>SLFT01000177.1 GCA_007124105.1 Candidatus Hydrogenedentota bacterium
GCGTCGCGCGCGGACCATCCCGACATCGGCGTAGTGCTCGAGATGCCGAAATCCGGTAACCTGACCGTCAGCGCGTCAGTCCATACCGTCGAATGGCGCCGTGATGAAGCCAGCGGCGCGACATGGCGTCATGGTGAGGATGAAACGGGCGTACAGACAACCTGCTGCATTCCCCGCTTCGACTATATCGAATGCTTCCATACTGTCTGGCCGAAACCCGACACAGCGCCGCCCGCAACCCTGGAAATGGCGTTGCTGGCGCAACCATCAGATGCGCTTACAATGTCCGATGTTGAACAAATTCAGCTAGAATGTTTTGACCTGCCCCTTGCCGCCGCCGTCCATCCCGAAGGCGATTGGACGATTGCCGTTGCGTCTGAGCATGCCCTGCCTCTCGACAGCGTCGAAAGCGTGGGAACAGCGCTTCACGCGCGCGGACAAGTCCCGTTGCGACAGCACGGGCCAACCACTGTGCGCACGGTGGTCTATTTGTTCAACGACGGGCTGGACGCGCTCGAGGTGCGACATACGCGGCAGCAAACGCGCTGGGAACAGACGCCCGCTGTACCGCACCGTATGGCGGCGTATTACGACGACTATGGCGTACGCGACCGCATGCCCCGCTTCAGCGACAAGCGGGTGGAAGCGATGCGCTTTCCCATGGCGTGGCGCGAAGCCGGTCTCCCCTTCAACCAATGGCGCGAAGCGGCGCGACGCCTGCAACGCCAACATTTTCTTACGCCGCCTGAGCGGGCGTCCTTTAACCCGCGCGTACTTGAAGTGGAGGACCGGGGAAGTTACGAAGCGCGCAAACTCGCGTTTAACATTAACGCCGATTGTCGCATACTGGCTTATCTGCTTGTGCCCAGGGGCGACGGGCCCTTTCCCGCCGTGCTGGCGCTGCACGACCACGGCGCGCATTTTTCGATTGGCAAGGAAAAGGTGGTCCGTCCGTTTAATGTGCCGGAATCCGTCATGGAAGATGCGGAACAATGGACATCCACGTACTATGGCGGACGCTATATCGGCGATGAACTCGCCAAACGCGGCTACGTGGTGTTCGCCACGGATGTTACCTATTGGGGCGACCGGGGACGCATGGAAGGGGTGGCCTTTGAGGAACAGCAATCGCTGGCGGCCAACATGATACAACTGGGATATTCCTGGTCCGGCTACAACGCCTGGGACGATATCCGCAGCGCCGAGTTCCTGGCGGGACTTCCCGAGGTGGCCCCGGAACGTGTCGCCGCAATGGGCCTGTCCATGGGCGCATATCGCGCCTGGCAGGTGAGCGCCGCGACGGATGTCATCAAAGCGGGCGCGGCCATCTGCTGGATGGGCGATCTCGAAAGTTTCATGGTTCCAGACCAGAACCAGACCACAGGTCAATCAGCCTTTTCCATGATACATTCCGGCTTGTTGCATTATCTTGATTACCCGGACGTGGCGTCAATCGCCTGTCCAAAGCCCATGTTGTTTTTTGCCGGCAAGGAAGACACGCTTTTCCCCATGGACGGCGTGGAACGTTCTTTTGAAAAGATGCGTGATGTGTGGCGTTCTCAGGACGTCGAAGACCGGCTCCTGTGTAAGGTGTATGAAGTCCCACACCTGTTCAATGTGGAAATGCAGGAGGAGACCTTTCAATGGCTTGATAGCTACTTCAAAGGGCACTGACCCATGATGATGGAAAAGAACGCGCTTCCTTACTATAGGGCTCGGCTGGCTATTAATTTTCGTAAGACCTATGTATCATGCACATATATAATTATGTGCTAAAAACAACAAGTGTTTCGTCATTATTGTGGATTTATTTCCCCTGCCATGAGTGTGATACCATAGCAACTCATCATTTGTAACTGTCTAGCATGATGCCTTCTCAAATCAAAATTCTCGATTCTGTAGGGTGGGTGACGCGAAACAGAACCTACCATTCTACTGTAGCATGTTTTCCGGTGAGTTCCGCTTCGCTTCACCCACCCTACAGTCCACTGTTGAGGTCTATTGGTAGATAGCTACCATCATTTTACCAAGGGTACGAGCGTTTGTTTATAAGCATACTGATAACCACGGAAACATCAATGCAGGATTCTTTACACATTCTCGGTCTAAGTATTTGGGATTGGGCGGCGCTGGGCGGCTACATTATTGGCATTACCATCATCGGCGTTTGGGCTTCGAAACGCATCCATGACACAGCGGATTTCTATATGGCGGGTCGCAAGACCAACCGGTTGTTGATGGTCTTTTTCGCGTTCGGCGTGGGCACAAGCGGCAACGACGCGGTGGGCGTGTCTTCGCGCACCTATACGGACGGCATGGCCGGCATCTGGTATCAGTGGCTCTGGCTTTTTGCGACGCCCTTTTATTGGATTATTGCGCCCTTTTTCCGGCGTATGCGCGCGTTGACCACAGGCGACTACTTCGAGTATCGGTACAATACATCGGTGGCGGGTCTGTACTCGATTGTGGGTGTGATGCAGTTGACCTTTAACATTGGCGTGCTGTTTCTTGGCGCCGGGGCAATGACCGAGGCCATCACCCAGGGCGCCATCCCACGGGGCATGACCATTGCCATCATGGCGGCGGCAACGCTGATAATCGGCATTGCGGGCGGGCTTACCGCGGCGATTCTGACGGACCTTATCCAGGGCATTTTGACCATTGTCCTCTCTTTCATCCTGTTGCCCTTCGCCCTGCATACTGTCGGCTACATGACCGGGATGCGCGCCGCCATAAACAACCCGGACATGTTCAGCCTGGTGTCGCCCGGCGAGATCAATCTGTTTCATATCTTCATGTTTGCCGTGATCGCCCTTGTCGGCATTGTGACGCAGCCGCACATGATGGGCGTGGCGGCGGCGGGTAGAAACGAGATGGACGGACGCATTGGAATGACCTGGGGCAACATGCTCAAACGGGTATGCACCATCGCCTGGATGCTTACCGGCCTGGCGGGCGTGGCCATGTTCATGGAACAGCCCATTGCCCATCCCGACCTGGTATACGGTGAAGTGGCGCGTACGCTGTTGCCGGCGATAGCGCCGGGACTGGTGGGCGTATTTCTTGCCGCGCTGATTGCGTCTGTTATGTCCAGCTGCGACGCCCAGATGATCTCGTCCTCAGGCCTGTTCACCCACAATTTTTATCGCCGCTTCATCGTTCGCGGTCGGGACGAACGCCACTACCTGAAAGTCGGGCGCGTTACATCCTTTGTCATTATCGCGGGCGCGTTGTTATTCGCGAACACCGTATCCGATGTGCCCAGGGGACTTGAGTGGTTCTTCAGCATCCAGGCGCTCATGGGCGCCGCTTTCTGGATTGGCCTGTTCTGGCGCGGCGCTACGCCCGCGGGCGCATGGGCCGGTACGGTCATTGCCTTTGCCGTACTTATCATAACGGACAGAGCATTCTTCCATGCCTGGGCGACAAACAACCTGCCCGATTTCATGATTTTCAACGACCAGTTCCGGTTATCCTGGCGCATGGCGAGCTATCTCAGCGCGGGCTTCGGGTCGGCCATACTGGTAAGCCTCGTAACAAAGCGCGTACCCGATGCGCAATTGCAACGATTCTACGATTGCCTGCGTACGCCCATCATACCGGACGAACCATCGTGCGTCGAACCCTTCAAATTGCCGGAAGGCGCAACGCCCGGCAAGCCGGATAAATTAATCAACCACCCCGACCTTGAGATTCCCAGACCCAGCGCGGCGGGCATGATTGGCTTTGTGGTCTGCTGGGCTGTGGTGATCGCGATGGTTGCCTTTGTGTACTGGGTTGCCAGTATCGGAGCGTGACGCGCTTGTAGGGACAATGCGCCTTGTTTTATACTTTCTGTACGAAGCGGTGTGCCGTCACAAACCCGCGTGGATTCAACGGCTTTGCTTTGTCAATATCACTGCTGGATGCCCGTTTCCTTTTCTCGCTGTCCATAACATCTCTTCCTGCTGTCCTTGTCGCGTGAAGAAGTAGAGGATGCCTTAGTTTGCCATGCCCACAGTTCCCCGTGATTCTTCGGAGCGCATTATCATTCGCGGCGCCCGTGAACATAACCTCAAGAACCTTTCGCTGGAGTTGCCGCGCAACAAATTGATTGTCGTCACCGGGCTGAGTGGTTCGGGCAAGTCCAGTCTGGCCTTTGACACCATCTACGCCGAGGGACAGCGCCGGTACGTGGAGAGTCTGTCCGCTTATGCCCGTCAGTTCCTCGAACAGATGGACAAGCCTGATGTGGATTACATCGAAGGGTTGAGTCCGGCCATTTCCATCGAGCAGAAGACCACCCACCGCAATCCCCGTTCGACCGTTGGCACGGTTACGGAAATCTACGATTACCTGCGCCTGCTGTTTGCGCGGGCCGGTACGCCCTGCTGTTACAAGTGCGGCAAGCCAATTGAATCCCAGACGCCCCAGAGTATTGTGGACCGTGTACTGGCCTTTCCCGAGGGTACACGCGCGCAATTGCTTGCGCCGCTGGTGCGTAATCGCAAGGGCACCTACCAAAAACTGTTTACTGAAGTAAAACAGCAGGGCTATGTTCGGATACGCGTTGACGGCGACTTCTATCACGTGGACGACGATATTCCGCTTGAACGATATGTGAAACACGACATAGACGTGGTGGTAGACCGGCTTGTGGTGAAGCCGGAAGCGCGCAAGCGTTTTACAGACTCTGTTGAGACATGCTTGAAACTCGGGAAAGGACTTATCCGCCTGTGGCTCGAGGAACCCGGCGGCAAGCCCCAGGAACTGCTGCAAAGCGAACACCTGGCCTGCATCGAGTGCGGCGTGGTGATGGAAGAACTGGAACCGCGCATGTTTTCCTTCAACAATCCGCACGGAGCCTGTTCTCACTGTACCGGCCTGGGCGAGGTCATGGAAATCGCGCCCGAGCTGGTAGTGCCCGATACGTCCTTGTCCATCGGCGAGGGCGCTGTCCGCCCGTGGAGCATGCGCCGTGTGTTGGACGGCATGTACCGTCGCGCGTTACGGTCACTTTGCGACCATTACGGTCAGGATGCGGACATGTCCTGGGAAGAACTTCCGGAATCGTTCCGCGATATTGTGTTGTACGGCTCCAAGGGCGAGGAGGTGGACTTCTCTTTTTCTAACGACACGCGCACCTATGAAACGCGTCGCCCCTTCGAGGGCGTGATCCCGAATCTGGAACGCCGGTATCGCGACACGGACTCGAACCGCGCCCGGGACATGATCGCCGAGTTCATGGCGTCCCGTCCCTGCCCGGCGTGTAAGGGCGCGCGCCTGCGTCCTGAATCGCTGGCGGTGCGCGTGGACGGTCACACCATCACCGAGGTTACCTCTCTATCCGTGGCGAAAAGTCTCGCCTTTTTCAAGCAATTGCGCCTGGACGCGACAAAGGCAAAGATCGCCGAGCGCGTCATCAAGGAAATACGGGAGCGGCTCGGTTTCCTTAACAGCGTGGGGCTGGACTACCTGTCCCTGGAACGGCAGGCGGGCACCCTGTCCGGCGGCGAATCGCAGCGTATTCGTCTCGCCACGCAAATTGGCAGCGGTCTGGTGGGCGTGTTGTATATTCTTGATGAGCCCAGTATCGGGCTGCATCAGCGGGACAACAAACGGCTGTTGGCCACGCTGGCGCGACTGCGCGACCTTGGAAACACGGTTATTGTCGTGGAGCATGACGAGGACACCATCCGCGCCGCGGACTATGTGGTGGACCTGGGGCCCGGCGCGGGCGCTCATGGCGGCGAGGTGGTCGTCGCGGGTACGCCGCGCGAGGTGATGCGCTGCAAGCGATCATTGACCGGACGTTATCTGAAGGGCGCACTCGAGATAGCCGTGCCAGAAAAACGAAGAAAGGGTAACGGGCTGACATTGCGCATTCGCGGCGCTTCCCATCACAATCTGCGCAATGTGGATGTCTCCTTTCCCCTGGGCGTGTTCGTGTGCGTTACAGGCGTATCGGGTTCCGGCAAATCAAGTCTCATCAACGAAACGCTGTATCCCGCTATGGCGCGGAAACTGCACGGCATGACCAAGGTCGCGCCCGGCGCGTATAAAGCCATTGAAGGCATCGAGCATCTGGACAAGAGTATTGATATTGACCAGTCCCCCATCGGGCGCACACCGCGGTCGAATCCGGCCACGTATACGGGCCTGTTCTCGCCCATCCGCGACCTGTTTGCCCGTACGCCCGAGGCGCGCGCCCGGGGCTATACGCCCGGACGCTTCAGCTTCAATGTGAAGGGCGGACGTTGCGAGGCCTGCGAAGGGAACGGGCTGCTCACCATCGAAATGCATTTTCTCCCTGATGTTTACGTGCCCTGCGATGTATGTCACGGCGCCCGCTACAACCGCGACACCCTCGAGATTCGCTACAAGGGCAGCACCATCGCCGACGTACTTAACATGACCGTGGAAGAGGGATGCGCTTTTTTCAAGAATATCCCCGCTATCTTTAATAAACTGGACACCTTGCAGCATGTGGGACTGGACTACATCAAGCTCGGACAGGCCGCCACCACGCTTTCAGGCGGTGAAGCGCAGCGGGTTAAACTCGCAACTGAACTGTCTCGCCGGCAGACCGGGCGCACTCTTTATATTCTGGACGAGCCCACTACCGGCCTGCACGCCGCCGATGTGGATAAACTACTGACCGTGCTCCACCGTCTCGTGGAATTCGGCAATACCGTCATCGTCATTGAGCACAACCTGGACGTGATAAAGACCGCCGACTGGATCATTGATCTAGGTCCCGAAGGCGGCGATAACGGTGGGCGCGTGGTGGCGTCCGGCAAACCTGAAACCATTGTAAAACGGAAACGTTCGTTTACAGGTAAGTATCTTAAGCGCAAACTGGCGGCCAGGTAGTGCGCGTATTCGGGGCTTTGCAATGGCTTGAATGGGACTTTATGGCCCCTATGAGATGTCTATGATGGCGCGGTTTTTTATTCTGAAGAGCGCAGCCCTGAAGACAAGACAGCAGCGCTGCGGCGACTCTTGTCGCTCACGTGGGCTTTTGTGCGGTGAACACGATGTCTGTTGCGTCTTTAGCGAATGGGCTTTTGTCGAATCCGCCGAAAAGCGCGTCCGCTGTAAGCCCGGCTCTTTCCGCGGCGTCAATAAGCGCTTGCGTTGTCCAATGGCGCAACCGGACTGTCTCCGTAGTGTCCATGAACGCCGTGCGGGTGGCGGCGTAATAGGTAATAGACAGAAGCGTACTTTCAGCGCCCGGCAGGAAGCGTTTTACCGCCGCAATGTCGCCGTCGTCCACGCTCGCCCTTTCCACGCGAATACGGGGACGTTTCATGGCCTCTGCGTCGTAGTTTAATGTTTGTGTCACGAGCAATCCGCCCGGAGCAAGCGCAGTGCTTGCAGCGGTGAAAAAGCGCTGTAAATCCGTCGTGTCCGTCAGCAGCGACAGGGAATTGCCAAGGCACAGTATGAGGCCATAAGGGCCGCCGTCGGTCTCGCGCATATCGCGCACGACGTATTGAATGCGCGGGTGCGCGCGTGTTTCTTGTGCGTGGCGGATCATTTCAGGACTCAAGTCCGTGGCGCATACTTCCGCGCCGTGGTCCGCCAGAAATTGGGCGTGCAGCCCAAGCCCACATGCCAGGTCGGCAACGCGGTTCATGGGCGCGCGGGCAAGCGCCCCGAGCAGGAAGTCGCCTTCCCGCTCGAGACGCCCCGCGCTGTTTCCAAGCAGTTCATAAAATGCGGCTGTCTGAAATGCGCTCATACGTTGATTATCCCAGCATGGCCTTCAAATCGGCGTCTACGTCGCTGATGGGCGTAAGTCCGAATTTATCAACCAGTACATTCAATACGTTCGGGCCTACAAAAGCGGGCAAGGTAGGTCCGAGGCGCATGCCCTGCAGGTTCAGATGCAGCAGGGTCAGCAGAATGACCACCGCCTTCTGTTCGTACCAGCTGAGTACAATAGACAGGGGCAGGTCGTTTACGCCGCAATCGAATGCGCCAGCCAGCGCCACGGCAATCTGGATGGCGCTGTAAGCGTCGTTGCACTGGCCAATATCGAGCAGGCGCGGGATGCCGCCAATATCGCCGAACTCCTGTTTGTTGAAACGGTATTTGCCGCAGGCCAGCGTCATGATCACGCAATCATCCGGGACGGCGGTGGCCAGGTCAGTATAGTAATTGCGACCCGTTTTCGCGCCGTCACAGCCGCCGATAAGGAAGAAACGGCGAATCTTGCCCGCCTTCACGGCCTCAATCACTTTGTCCGCCACGCCTAGCACAGCGTTGTGCCCGAACCCAACAGTAATGAATTGTTCCGGTTCGTCCGCTGTGAATCCTGGCGCGGCCTGGGCCGCTTCAATCACCGGCGCGAAATTATCGTCGCTGATATGCGTGGCGCCCGGCCAGTGAACCAGACCGCAGGTGAATATGCGGCCGATATAACTGTCTCGCGGCTTCTGGATACAATTGGTGGTCATAAGAATGGCGCCGGGGAAGGCGTCGAATTCCTTGGCCTGGTCCTGCCAGGCGCCGCCGTAGTTGCCCACAAGATGCTTGTACTTTTTCAGCTCGGGGTAAGCGTGGCAGGGCAGCATCTCGCCGTGGGTGTACACGTTGATGCCCTTGCCCTCGGTCTGTTTCAGCAACGCCTCAAGGTCTTTCAGGTCGTGCCCGGACACCAGGATACATTTGCCCTGAATCGGGGTAACGCGAACTTGGGTCGGCTCGGGGTGGCCGTAACGCCCGGTATTTGCCCCGTCAAGCATTTCCATGACGCGCAGGTTCTTTTCGCCGACCAGCAACGCGCGGCCCACCAACGCGTCAACATCGCTTACATCGCGCGCCAGGAAATCGAGTGTATCATGGAAGAACGCGTAAATATCGTCGTCCTCCATATCAAGAATGGCCGCGTGATCGGCATAGGCCGCCATGCCTTTCAGGCCATATTTCACAAGCTCCTGGAGACCGCCTACATCATTGCCAAAGTGGGCCAGGCTCTCTTCAATCGAGACCTTTTCACCCTGACGCGCCATTTCGTCGCGGTCTGAGGCAACAGCAAAGACGGCCGGGCCCTGTAACTGCTCGGGTTCGCGACCCGCATCACGGCAAGCCTTCTCATAAAGCGCCTTGGCCCGGTCGCGTAATTCAACGCCCTGGCGTATCTGCGCCGCTACGGCTTCAGCGTCGAAATTCACGTTGGTCACGGTAGTAAACAACGCCCTCACCACAAAGCGGTCCAGTTCCGCGTCCCGGGCGCCAAGTTGCCGCGCGCTGTGCGCGTACTGGCTGATGCCCTTGGCCAGATGAACAAGCAAGTCCTGCAATGCCGACGTTTCGGGGTCTTTGCCGCACACGCCATAAGAGGTGCAGCCTGTCGAGCGCGCCGTCTGTTCACACTGATAACAAAACATTCCCATAGTTCTTCTCCTGCTGTTGTTGGTTATTTACCAAACTGTTTGAACTCACTATAAATATACGCCTTCTTGACGTATCCACACTAGGTATTCATTCACTGTACCACGCATTATCAACAATTAATGCGTAATAGTTCGTAATTAGTAGGTTGTGCGGCCCTGTATTATGCCGTCAACGCCCAGTATAATTTCTTCCACCGGCGTGGCGCTGGCTGCCGCGTCACGGGCTGACAACAGCCACTGCGTGATGCCCCGGCAGCAGGGAACTTCCATGCGAACCACGGTTACACTTGCCGGCGCCGCATTCTGAAACATATCCGTCAATTTTTCGAGGTAGCCCTGGGGGTCGTCCAATTTCGGGCAGGCAATGGCCACCGCCTTACCCTGGAGCAGACGCGGATGAAACGCGCCGCAGGCAAATGCGCTGCAATCGGCGGCGATCAGGATATGGCGTCCCTTATACTGGGGCGCCTGAAAACTGATAAGATGCAGCTGCACAGGCCAATGGGTCAGGGCCGAGGCCGGTTCAGAGGACTGGCGCGCATCATGTTGTTCCGGAGTGGGCTGTTGACCAAACTGAAACGATCGCGCCCCAGGACATCCGCCGCCGGAAGGTGTACTGGAGGCGGTACGCGTTGTTGCCGGGCCCAAAGCGACTTCCGCCGCCGCAAGCGCGGCGGGCGCGCGCACAGCGCCTTCAGGATAATCGAATTCGGGGGCTTCGCGTTGTTCGATAGTCAGTGCGCCGGTGGGGCAACCGCCTATGCACGCGCCCAATCCGTCGCAATAGCTCTCTTTGACCAGCTTCGCTTTGCCGTCAATAATGGCAAGCGCGCCTTCTTCACAATCCACCACGCACTGGCCGCAACCATTGCATTTCTCTTCGTCAATCTGAATCATGTTGCGTATCGGCATTGTTTGTTCCTTTCGTTGAAGCGCTTGTTGCGCCTGTCTTGTATATACTGTACACCGAATCCGCAATTATTTCCTTGACATAAGTAAAGAGTTGAAAAAAAATTAACCGTATTACAATAAACCTCAAAACTGGACCCAACGAGACAACATCTTGCAGCAGAACGGTGGAGTCCGCTTCACCCACCGAATTCACAAGTGTTACTTAGAAGGCGTCATGGCAACAGTTACAAAAACAATTAGTAGCCTCTTATTATTCGTGTATGCTATCTTATCGAAAGTACGATCACGCCTATAGGAAGGAAAACATCATGTATAACCGATATCTTATGATAGCGATCTGTGTTGTCGCGGGATGGGTTGGCGCGACCAATGCAAGTGAAATTATCCCGGAACGGAATTGGGAAGCGGAACTCGCCGCAGCGCATGGATTGCGGATGACAGGGCAATACGAGGCGGCCCGCGCAGCGTATGCGCTGCTGGCGGATGACGAC
>SLFT01000199.1 GCA_007124105.1 Candidatus Hydrogenedentota bacterium
ATGCCCAATGCCTTGAGGCAGGCAATGGCAGCCCCCGCAGCATCATCAACCGCGCTTATTACGCCATGTTCTATGCCGTGCCGGCCCTGTTGTTGCGCGAGGGATCATGCCCAGCGCCTGAAAGGCGCCAGCACCAGCGACATCATACCGCTGGAAACGCCGATAGCCTCATGCCGGATACGCCGGGACGACAGTGTCCCCAAAGACACCGTGGTCGTGTGCTCTGAAACGCCTCTCTGATAGAAGACGCTTCCACAATGCTATAGCAGGGTATCTACGTTTTCCGATAACCCATAGTCCCACACGCTCCCGATCTTTTTTAGCGGCAGCGCGCTTATATTCTTTGCGATCGGATATTCCTGGTCGCCGGGATAAACCACCCACAAATGCGTTAGTTCGAGGTCTTTCGTCGCATTAGTCATTGAGGCGGTAAGGCGAGGAGCGTCCGCATACTTAATCTCGACAGCCCAGTTTCTACCATGTTCCTGCCAGAAAAGGTCAACTTCAGCGCCAGTGTGGGTAGCCCAGAAATAGAGTTCTTCGTTGCGCTTGCCTATAGCGCGCGCGGCCACCTCGAGCGCAAAGCCTTCCCAGGATGCGCCAAGCTTATGATGAGCCGTCAGGTCGCGTTCGGAGCGGATGGCCAGCAGCGCATGGAATAAACCTGTATCCCGAAAGTAAAGTTTGGGTCGTTTAACCAGGCGTTTGCCAATGTTGGTGTGCCAGGGCTGTAAAAGCCGGACCATGAAGGTTCCCGCCAGGATATCAAGATAGCGTCGGATGGTCATGTCAGAAACGCCGAATGAACGCGCAAATTCTGCGTAGTTCATCACCTGCCCGTGATAATGGCTCAGCATTGTCCAGAAACGACGGAGTGTTGCGGCGGGTATATTGACGCCCAACTGGGGGATGTCGCGCTCGAGAAAGGTGGCGATGTACTGCTCAAGCCACAGATGGCTTTGTTCATCGGTCTTCGCCAGATAGGACAGGGGCAATCCCCCGCGCATCCAGAGGCCGCGCCAGTTTTTCGCCCCGACATCGGTCAACCGAAACCCGTCCAGTTCATGGTAGGCAATACGCCCCGCAAGCGACTCGGCTGATTGTTGGATAAGGTCGCGCGAAGCGCTCCCAAGAATCAGATAGTGTTGCTCCTTGCGTGTATCAACCAAATATCGCAGCAGCGGAAATATCCGAGGGATGCGCTGGATTTCGTCCAGTATGATCAGCCCTTTGAGTGGTTCAAGCGCCAGCTGCGGTTGTTGCAGAAGAGCGGTGTCGCGCGGATTCTCCAAGTCAAAAAACTGCTCCGAGTCAAACTGTCGCGCAAGCGTAGTCTTGCCTGTCTGTCGCGCTCCAAGTATTGCCGTGACAGGAAAGGAGGTCATCAGAGTTGACAGTTTTTCCAAATCTGTTGGACGCTCAATCATCCGCCAAGTATACACGTATTACATTGAAAAATCAACTTTCAAGTATGATATTTCAATGATCTTCCTGGCGGTCTGTTGATTTGGCAATAACAATTACGGTCATCCATCTCGCCTTTGTTTCGCTTGAAGCCCTGAGACGGCACTATGTTTAACTTGGACAGTCTCCCCACGCCAAGGCCGGGGCGAAATATGCGGGTTACAAAATTGGCAATCAAGGACAGCGACGATGCGCTTTTATCCAGCCGCTGTCGAATGGCCATGTTTCACGCAAATATGGTAGACTTACGCTATGGTATTCGCAAAGTAATTGTAATAGAGATTTATAATCGGAATCTGTAAGCACGGGCATTGCCCAGGCAAGAGATGCTATGAACACATCAGACCGACAAGTATTGCAGCGCTTAAAGCAAATGCTCCAGCAGCGCGTCAAATTGTATCAAATCTTCCTGTTCGGTTCACGGGCGCGGGGTGACGCGGATACCGAATCGGATATGGATGTTCTGGTAGTTGTAGACCAACCCGCGAACCGCGAGACCCGGGAAGCGGTATCGGAATGTACTTGGCGGGCGGGCTTCGATGCGGGTATTGTAGTGACTGCCGTTCTGTTCACTCGTGATGAATGGGAAAACGGCCCGGAATACTATTCCCCCCTGGCCGAAGCGGTGAGAGCAGATGGAGTGTTGGTATGAACCAGGATGAGGCCGTCGCGACACTGATCAAGTACCGCATCGAACAAGCGAACAAGGCCATAGAGGATGCCCAATGCCTTGAGGCAGGCAATGGCAGCCCCCGCAGCATCATCAACCGCGCTTATTACGCCATGTTCTATGCCGTGCTGGCCCTGTTGTTGCGCGAGGGAAAATCCTACGCAAAACATTCGGGCGTTATCGGAGCTTTTGACACTGCCTTTGTCCGAGCCGGACTCTTGCCAAAAAGGCTCTCCGCCGATTTGCACAAGATGTTTGAACTACGCCAGGAACACGATTACAAAATCGTTTGCGAACCTGACCCCGAGGAAGCACATGATGCAGTTGATACGGCCAAATTATTTGTCGAGGCCATCGAACAATTCCTGTCAGGGCGAAAATAGCGCGTTAGCGTACCTATCCACGCCTTTTCCCAATGTTTCAACCCTCATAATCGTATCTCACAATCGTAATTAACCCGCTGCCGTTTTTTGGGTTACGATGAACGAACATGAGAAAGGAGCAACGAGCACGAGAAACGCCAAATGAGTTCTGTAGTCTATTCTTCCGGCATCCTGGCTTCGAATGCGAATGGGGATGGCACATGCGACTAACCTGCCAGTCAGCTGTTGTAAACCAACGAACGGTATGCTACCATTGGCATATAAACACTATCGGCAATCCCGTCAATTTCGA
>SLFT01000189.1 GCA_007124105.1 Candidatus Hydrogenedentota bacterium
GGCGAGGGAGGAATTGCGCCAGGAATGCGAAGAAAAGGCGCGTGTCCAGGTAGAAAAGCGACTGCTGGATTTATTGTTGCCGCCGCGTAGACAGCCCGAGCGTCGCGCTGAATTCAAGCCCATGGACCCAGAGCAGGGCGATGAACCACGCGTCGAGCCGGGCGCAGCCGCCGAGCAAAAAGCGCGCGAGCTCATCGCGCGCAAGCTGGCCGACGGCGAACTGGAGGATCGCGAAGTGGAGCTTACCATTTCTGAGTCCAATCAGAATCCGATGCTTCAGGTTTTCGCCGCAAGCGGCATGGAAGAAATGGGCTTGAACCTGCAAGACATGTTTGGGCAGATGACGCCAAAGCGGCAGAAGCACAAACGGGTCACAGTTGCCGAAGCCCGAGAAATCCTGCTGCAGGAGGCGTTTCAAGAACTTATAGACATGGAACTGGCGGGGCGGCGCGCCATCGAACGCGTTGAAAACGCCGGCATTGTGTTTCTTGATGAGATAGATAAAATTGCGGGGCGCGGCGGCTACAGCGGTCATGGGCCCGATGTTTCGCGTGAAGGCGTGCAGCGCGACATCCTTCCGATTGTGGAAGGAAGCACGGTTATCACCAAGTACGGCTCTGTGCGTACGGACCATATTTTGTTCATTGCGTCGGGTGCTTTTCATAATGCGAACGTGTCCGACCTGATCCCTGAGTTGCAGGGGCGCTTTCCCATTCGGGTGGAGTTGGACAGTTTACGCCGTGAGGATTTTGTGCGTATTCTCACAGAGACGGAGTGTTCGCTGGTAAAACAATACCATGCGTTGTTGTCTACCGAGGGCGTTGAACTGATTTTTGAGCCTGACGCAATCGAGAAACTGGCGGAAATTTGCGAACGCGTCAATGTCGAATCCGAGGATATCGGCGCGCGCCGTTTACATACGATACTGGAGTACCTGCTTGAAGAACTGGCTTTTTCCGCTTCTGAGCGGAGCGGTGAGTGTGCGCGTATTACGGTGGAGTTGGTGGAACGTCAGCTGGCGGACGCAGTTGAGAAACAGGACTTGAACCGGTATGTGCTTTGACCTATATGGGTCGCCAGGCTCTTTTTGGCGCATTTGCCGATTTGTGTGAAGCATCTGATCGGATGTAAGCGGCGCGTGCGTACGATGAAGCTTGGTGGGATGTGTCAAGTAACAGGAAGGGTATGCGTCTGATATTATGATTCGTCTTACTTCGATGGAACAGGCAGGGCTTGCATTGGCGGTGATGTCGGATAAGCGGGATGGCGACTGTGGAACCGATGCGGCTGCGGCCGCTTTCCGGGGGCGTTTGAACGTTCGTGTTGACCGATTGGTTCGCCTGCGACAGGTTCATGGGACGCGCATCGTGGACGTCGCCGCGATTGATCCCGTATCTCGGTTGTTGCCCGAGGCGGATGGTGTGATGACCAGCCAGCCGCGGGTGGCGCTTGGCATTGGGGTAGCCGATTGCGCGCCTGTTCTGCTCTATAACCCGGTTCGCGGCGCGGTGGCCGCGTTGCATTCGGGCCGCGAGGGCGTTCGCGGCAATATCGCCGCTGCGGGGGTTGAAGCGTTGCGCGCGCAATGCGGCGGTTCTTCAGGGCAGATTGTTGCCCTGATAGGCCCTTGTGCGCGCATCTGCTGTTATGAAGTTTCGCCCGAAATGGCGGCGGACTGGCGGGCGGCAGGATTGCCCGGCCGAGGCCGCAATCTTGATATGAGCGCCGCCATCTGTGCGCAGCTTGAAAACGCGGGCGTAATCAGGCACAATATACACGTTGTGCCCCACTGCACTGTTTGTGGCGGCGGATTTTTCAGTTATCGCGCCGACAAAACGTCGCATCGAAATTTGGTGGTAGTAATGCTATAAACCAACGAGATAACGCTGTAATACGACAGTGGCTGTTTTACGCGGTTCATGCGTGAAGCGGAGCAACGGTCCGTTGCGTCAACAATGCCAATTATGGTATAGTTAAGGCGTAGTATATGGTGGCCGTGGAAAGTGGGTCTTGACCCACTTTTTTTGTTTTTGTTGTAGTAACTGATTAAGGTCTGAGAACGATGGAAACGGCGGCCCTGATACGTCATGCTTGGCAGGTGCTCGAGCCTGATGTCGAAGATATTGGCTATGAATTAATTGAAATAGAGTTCAGCCGCCAGGGCGGCGCTGCCGTGCTGCGTGTCTTTATTGACAAGGAAGGCGGCGTCACGCTGGATGATTGTACCCGCGCGACGCATGTGTTGAGCCCTTTGCTGGATGATGTCGCCTTAATTGATGAACAGTACATGCTTGAGATTTCGTCGCCCGGTTGGAACCGGCCCGTGCGCAAGTTGGAGCATTTCAAACGCTTTGTTGGTGAAACATTGCGGGTGACGACTCACGCGCCCGTAGACGGGCGCACCAAGTTCAAGGGTGTGTTGACTGGTGTGGAGATAGATATGATTTGTCTGGATGTGTCTGGTCATGAAGCGACATTGCATCTGGATAATATAAAGAAAGCGCGATTGGATCGCTAGTACCGCGTTGGTTTAAGGAGAAGTGCCTTGGCTGACAATTTAAAGATGATTTTACAGCAGCTTGAAGCGGAGAAAAGCGTTGACCGTGAAACACTGGTCGAGGCAATTCGCAGCGCTATCGAGACTGCAGCGCGTAAGCCCATAAGTAATAGGGCCGCAAATATTACTGTGGAGGTTGAGCCGGAAACGTTGGCTTTCAACGTTTTCGAGATTCGACATGTTGTTGAAAAAGTGACGGATGTCGCTGTCGAAATTTCACTTGAGGAAGCGCTCAAATTGAACC
>SLFT01000525.1 GCA_007124105.1 Candidatus Hydrogenedentota bacterium
TACACGGTAGTGTCGAACCTCTTGAAGACTATAAACTGGGTGCCCAGCAGCTTGAACAGGTAAGAGCCAAAAAAATCGACCACGCAAACAAAACCGGCAACCCAGAAGATGCAGAACTATTGCCGCTCGATCACTATCGAAAGTTAGACGCCGAGGAGACACAAAATCTCATATATAGCGTCATGAACGAAGACCAGGTCGCTGAATTTGAGTCCAACAAGGAATGCGACCTTTCTTTTGGCATAGAGAATGTAAGTCGGTTTCGTTTGAACGTCTATCAGGATCGCGGGTCTATCGTGGGCGCCTTTCGTTCCATTCCTTTTGAGATACTTTCTTTTGACAAACTGGGCCTGCCGCGCGTGATCGCCGACTTTGCCTATCGTCCTCTCGGCCTCATATTGGTGTGCGGCCCCACGGGAAGCGGCAAGTCTACTACCCTTGCGGCGGTTATTGACAAGATAAACAACGAACGCAAAACACACATAATTACCATCGAAGACCCCATCGAATACTTGCATAATCACAAACTGTCCGTGGTTAATCAGCGTGAAGTCAACTCAGATACGTACTCTTTTGGCGCTGCCTTGAAACGAGTATTGCGCCAGGACCCGGACGTAATTCTCATTGGCGAGATGCGCGACCCGGAAACCATTCAGGCAGCCTTGACCGTGGCGGAAACCGGCCATCTTGCCTTCGCCACACTGCACACAAATGACGCCCTTCAAACAATAAACCGCATCATTGACGTATTCCCCGCCTCACAGCAGGCGCAAGTGCGTACCCAGCTGTCTTTCGTGCTCGAGGGCGTCTGTATCCAGCAGCTTGTCCCGCGTTCGGACGGACTTGGGCGCGTACTTGCAATGGAAATCATGGTGCCCAATCCGGCAATCCGTTCGCTCATACGTTCTGAGAAGATCGAACAGATTCCATCCATGATAGAAATCGGCAAGGGCGACGGCATGATGACCATGAATCAGTCATTGTATCGGCTGGTGCGCCGCGGCGCCATCACTCCCGATATGGCTTTCAAGCGCAGCATGGATCCTGAAGGCTTGCAGAACTTGGTGAACAAGGGGATGCGCGAATAAGCCAGCGTTCTTGCCGTCACTGTCTGTTTATCGCCTATCTAGCAAGCGTGTGTTGGTAACGGAGCAGACGTTTCCTGGTGAAGTGTCCCGTAATGCGATATACTCCTTATATTGTGGGCTCGTATCGTATGCCCCGCTACAACTCGCCTTGTAAAAATGCGCGACAACTATTAGATGTAAAGATATACAGGCGTTATGTCGGATAAAGAGTCTCCCATAAATGTAGCCAATGCATTGGCCGAGGCGCGTCATCGCTCCGGCCACAGTGATGTGCCGCCTCAAATATCATTTTTTAAGCGCCTCAGACAAATGTTGACGCCTCATTATGACGGCCCGCCTACCTGGCTATGGTATACCGGTATTGCGCGCGTCATGATCTATTTTGTTGTGGCAACCGGTACGCAGCAAATCCCCGAACAAATTATCGGCATGTCAATATTGGCGGCTATCTTTCTCGCCGCGCTCACATGTAGCCTCTGGTACCTTCTGACCCTGAAACGCGGGAAAACCGTCACCTCAGGCCTTACCTGGACGCAGATGTTTCTTGATTTCAGTGTAGTCGCTATTACTGTCAGCTTTACAGGGGGTTCAACCAGTTTCTTTACCTTTCTATTTGTGATTGTGATTTTGGAAGCGGGCGCTCTCATGGGGCTCTTGCAGGGATTCGTCTTTGCCACTTTGTCCGCCCTATTTCTGTTTTCTCAGGATTTACCCACATCCGCCGCAGCTGGCGCCTTTCCATACTGGTACAATTTTCTAATCCAATGCCTGGCGCTATTTTCTACCGCTGTTATCAGTGGTTACTGGAACCAGCGCATCAGCCGTCTGAAACAATTTCAACGTGAAATTCTGGACAATATGAGCAGCGGATTTCTTATTTGCGACCCCAGGGGACGCATAATTGCCGCAAATAAAGTCGCATGTCACGTGCTCAACGTTAAAGAAGAACACATCGTCGGACAGGCAGTTGAACATGTACTGGTGTGCGATAGCGACATGGAATGTCCAATTACAACCGCCTTACGCAATGAACGAGATTATATGAGTTACGAGTTCGCTGTACACACCGCCACAAAGGAAACGAAACTTCTTGGCCTTACAACAAACCGGCTGTATGATCCGCGCAATCGCCTCATTGCGCTCATAGCCTCTTTCAGCGACCTGACGGAAATTGCGCAAATGCGTTACGCGTTGCAACAACAGGTGCGTTTAGCCGCTGTCGGTGAATCCGCTGCGGAACTGACCCACGAAATACGTAACCCGCTCGCCTCATTACGCAGCGCGGTAGAAGAGTTAAACAGTCACCTTGACCATCCGGAAATGGCCCAACGCCTGTGCCAGATAGCATTGCGCGAATCCGGACATCTCAACAAAATTGTTTCCGGCTTTCTTGACTACGCACGGAATCCCGATCTTTGCCGTGATACCATCACTCTTTCCAGGATTTTGGCGGATGTGAAACATTCCATAGAACAGACGGCTTCGGATATCTCCGTTTCGCTCGACAACCTTGACTACGACAGCAAAGTATCAGGTGATCCAACACAAATTCGGCAGTTATTTGAGAATATCGCTCATAACAGCGTGGCCGCAATGAACGGCAAGGGGGAGATTACGATAACGGAACGTCGCGCGGCGCATTACGTCGAAATACGTATAGACGACAGAGGCCCCGGAATCGCGCCGGACAAAATGACCCAGATATTTGA
>SLFT01000524.1 GCA_007124105.1 Candidatus Hydrogenedentota bacterium
AAGTCCGGACCACCGGCAACGTTCAGCCAGCCAGGCGACAGGATGCGCAAGGTGTGCCCTTCCAGAGACTTGAGTGTGTCAGGAAACACGCCATTTTGCCACAACCGCTGCAATTCCGTTTCCGGCAATTCCGCGGTCTCTTCCAGCGACATCATGTCTGCCTGCCGCAACAGCCGTCCGTAATGCGCGGAAAAATGTCGCGTCTTTTCTGTCATTTCCAGTGATTCCTTCTTTCTATTTCATTGTAGCGTTTTGCCGTCATGCGCATTGCTTACTTACAGGTAAGATATATACAATAAGACGCTGATGCAAGCTGCGGCATAAATCAGAGGAGATTTCAAGCGATGGAATATACGCGACTGGGAACGACGGGACTGGAAATCTCGAAGGTGTGTCTGGGCACGATGACCTTTGGCAACGAAGCGGACGAGACGGTTTCACGCACCATTATGGACAACGCCCTTGAGCGGGGCGTCAATTTTTTTGATTGCGCGCACAATTACAACAAAGGGGTTACCGAAGAGATTGTGGGACGCTGGATCGGGCCGCACCGGGATGAACTGTTGTTGACCAGCAAGGTCTTTTTCCCCTTCGGCGGCGGCAGAAACGACCAGGGCCTGTCGCGACGCAACATTATCGCATCGGTAGAGCGTTCGCTCAAGCGGCTGCAAACCGACCGCATCGAAATCCTGTATCTACACCATTGGGATGAAAACGTTTCCCTGGACGAATCGCTACGGGCGGTGAATACGCTTATTGAGCAGGGCAAGGCGCTCTATCTGGGCCTCTCGAATTTTGCGGCGTGGCAGGCGGCAACAGCCATAAGTATAACGCGTCTCAAAAATTACGCGCCCCTGATATGTATACAACCCATGTACAGCCTGGTGAAGCGTCAGGCGGAAGTGGAACTGTTGCCACTGGCGCGCTACGAAAACCTGGCGGTATTTCCGTACAATGTTATTGGCGCGGGATTGTTGACAGGAAAGTACCTGCGTGGCGAAAGCGGTCGTCTGCAAGAAGCAGAGATGTATCGCCAACGTTATGACGACCCCCGTTACGTGGAAGTAACCAAACGTTTCGTGGAATATGCCCAGCGCAAAAAAGTGTCGCCCGCCGCGCTGGCGGCGGCGTGGGTGATGGCTCATCCCACCGTGACCGCGCCCATCATCGGCGCGCGCAATCTCGAACAGTTGGACGATACGCTTCAGTGTCTGGATATGTCGTTGGACGCGGAAGAACGGGCTGAAATAACGGCCCTGTCTATCAATCCGCCTTCGGCCACGGACAGGGAGTCCATGGAGGCCATGCGAAAACGCGGCTGGTAACAACCGGGTGCCATATTATCTGGAAAGGGTAGCTTATGGGCGAGTTCAGAACGACCGTGAAGGCGTTGGCGGCAAGTGTGGAGGCCGTTGTGCTCGACAAGCCGCAGACCGTGCGTATTACGATTGCCGCTGTGCTGGCGGGCGGCCATGTATTGCTCGAGGATGTGCCCGGGGTTGCGAAGACCATGCTGGCCCGCGCCCTGGCGCTCTCCAGCGGCTGCGCATACAACCGCATTCAATGCACACCCGACCTGCTCCCTTCTGATATTACCGGGGTGTCGGTGTTTGACCCAAAAATCCAGGAATTTAAGTTCAGGCCCGGGCCCGTATTCTCACAGATACTGGTGGCCGACGAGGTTAACCGCGCTACACCGCGTACCCAGGCCGCCCTGCTGGAGGCCATGGCCGAGGGCCAGGTGTCCATTGACGGCTACACCTACAAACTCGAGCAACCTTTCATTGTGTTTGCCACCCAGAATCCGGTGGAGCATGAAGGCACCTTCCCCTTGCCCGAAGCGCAACTCGATCGGTTCATGATGCGCCTGTCCATTGGTTACCCAAGCATGATGGCGGAAGCGACGTTGCTGGAAAGAACACGTCTGAAGCATCCGATTGACAACGTGGCGCAGATCACCACCCCCCAGACGCTGCTAAAAATGCAGAAAACGGTCAGGGAGATTTTTGTTCACGAGAAAGTGCGCGAATATATGTTGCGCCTCATTGGTCGTACCCGCGACTCCGTGCATTTGACGCTGGGCGCCAGCCCGCGCGCGTCCATGATGCTCTTTCGCGCCGCCCAGGCCTATGCCGCCGTGGTGGGACGCTCCTACGTACTGCCTGACGACATCAAAATGCTGGCCCGGCCCGTGCTCGAACATCGGCTGGCGCTCAATCCGGAAAGTCGCCTGCGCCGGGTTACCACCGAGGCCGTATTGAATGATATTTTGAAGGAGACGCCCGTCCCGACCGGAACCTATTCGGAACGGGACAAGGCATAATCATATTGGCAGCACCCGGCTGATTCGTGATACACTAAAGAGCATACATTATTATAAATTAACGGCGATTATTTTTTATGCAAGACGGAATACAAAGCAATGAAACTATTAAGCAAACTGGGGCTTTCCAATGTGTTGGGAAAGAAGAACAACGAGGTTGAGGAACTCAAAGAGGGCGAACACGAAGACCATGAATTCGAGTTGACAAGGGTGGGCAACTATAAGATACTTGCGCCTATCGGCAGCGGCGGCATGGGCACCGTATACAAGGCGTTGGACTCCGCCAAGGACCAGACTGTCGCCATCAAGGTGTTGGATAAGCGTTATGACATGGACAAAAAGCGGCGCAAACAAGATTATCTCGGGCGCGAAATCATGATTGCCGCTTCCTTGAACCACCCGACCATTATCAAAATGGGCAAGGAGATTATTGTCCAGGAAGACAACGAGGGCAATCTACGCCGTTGTCTACTGATGGAATACATTGACGGTTGTAATCTCAAGGACTTTATAGAAAAGGACACGTTGACGCTGAAGCAAAAGATAAACATGGTAGTTCGGCTGGCCGAAGGGCTTGATTTCCTGCACCAGAACGGCATTGTTCATCGCGACATCAAGCCCGCTAATTTCCTGTTTTCCCGGGATGGCGAGAAAGCGAAGATTTGTGACTTTGGACTGTCAAAATCAAATGCCAGCTGGCGTATGCGCTTCATGAAGGAGGCGGGCGGCACACGCGCTTACATGTCGCCTGAGCAGCTGCGTAAACAAGGGCTGGACGCCCGCTCCGATATCTTTTCTTTCGGCATCACCATATTCGAGTTTTTTACCGGAAAACACCCCTGTTCGGGTAAGACGCCGAAAGAAATATCCAGCCAGATAAAGTCTCCTAGATATAAATGGCCGCGCCCGTCCTCTATTAATCCCGAGATACCGTCGAAACTCGACCGCATCATTCTCAAGGCGTTGCGTCGCGATATCAACAGACGCTATCAGTCCTGCACCGAATTGCTGCTGGACCTTACACGCCTTACGCAATCAAGGATATAAAGCATGGCCAAACGCATTTTTGCGAAAAAGAAGAGATGGGAACCCAAACTTTTTGTCATTATGGGCGTCATTGCCGGCATATTCGCCTTGGCGCTGGGCGCGCCGCTGCTGCTGTCTCATGGCCGCAGCGCATTGCGCAGCGGTGCAATCGCCAATGATGGAAGCGGTCAGGAAATACTCGAGGAGGCCTATGGCCTTGTGGCCGATGGCGCTATTGACGCGGCGGAAAAGATGATACAGCCCCTGTTGCGCGGACGCGATCCGGTCGTCACCCCCCGGGCCATATTGTTGCAGGCGGATATTGAACACCATCGCGGCCGTAAGGATGCCGCGCTACGCCTGCTGAAAGACGCCTCCGAAACATTCCGGGCGAGTCGGGAGTATCCGCGTATTGAAGAACGGAAAGCGCGACAAATGGAGGAAATGGGGCTCTTGGAAGAAGCGCGCATGGTATACGAAGCGTTGCGCGACAACGCCCCTCCCGAAATTCGCGCCATGGGCTATCTGGGGCTCGGGCGACTGGCGGAGCGCGCTGACAACCCGATCGAGGCGCGGGACTTTTACCGCCGCGCTGTTGAAGATGCGCCCTGGGGAGACCCCGTCTGGGAAGAGGCTGTGGACTTGATGGGCAGACTTAATGTAAAACTGATCTTTTCGTCCATTGAAACACCCGAAAGCCGTTATTACATGGTGGAAAGCGGTGATACCCTTATCAACATTGGCATGAAACTGAACACCACCCAGGGATTATTGACCCGGGCCAACAACATTGACGACGCATCGCTATTGCGCCCGGGACAACGACTGAAGTACACGCCGAAGGATTTTTTCATCATTATCGAACGCAGTACATGTTTTTTGTATTTGTTTGACAGCAGAGGGTTGTTCAAGCGTTATGCGGTCGGACTGGGAACATCGGGACACGAAACGACTCTTGGGAAATATACCATTGGCAATAAGCAGCAGGACCCCGTTTGGTTCAAGCCGGGTTCAGACCCTATCCCGGCGGGCGATCCCGACAACGAACTTGGAACACGATGGATGCCCATGGTTCCCGTCAATGAGGGGTTGCCGCATGACCTCGGCATACACGGCACCATCGCCCCGGACACTATCGGAACCTTTGCATCCAGGGGTTGCGCGCGCATGCATAATCATGATGTGGAGGAATTGTATGATCTGGTCGTACGCGCCACGCCAGTGGAAGTCGTGGAAACGATACATGACCATGTGGATGCTCCTGAAATACCGGAGACGCCTGAACCTTCGACGGACAACGGTGAAGACGCGCCCGCTGTGTAACGTTGTCTCCGGAAATAACGAACGAGCGCCTGAAGGCTTTTATAACGCCGCTAAACAGCGCAAAGAGGGCCAACCATGAAACGTATTCTCGTTACAGGCGGGGCCGGATTTATTGGATCGGCCTTTGTGCGCTGGCAGCTGCGCCGCTATCCGACCACGCACGTTGTCGCGCTTGATAAATTGACCTATTCCGGCAATCGCGACAATCTCAAGGACGCCGACCCACAACGATATACCTTTATCCGAGGTGATGTAGCCGACCCGGAGACAGTCGCCCGGGCGCTGGACGGATGCGATGGGGTCGCACATTTTGCGGCCGAAAGTCACGTGGACAGAAGCCTGGTCGGCGCGGCCGACTTTATCGCCACCAATGTCTCCGGTGTAAACACCCTGCTCGAGCAGGCCGTGGCGCTGGGAACAAAGCGCGTTCTTCTGGTATCCACGGACGAAGTATACGGAAGTATTGAAACCGGCGCTTTCTCCGAGGACGCGCCGCTAAAACCGCGCAACCCGTATGCCGCCAGCAAAGCGGCGGGCGAACTCTTTGGCGCGGCATTCCATGCATCCCATAACGCGCCCGTGCTCATCACACGCGGCTCAAACACCTACGGCCCTTTTCAATATCCGGAGAAGGTGTTGCCCCTGTTCATTACAAACGCTTTGGACGGACTTCCCATGCCGCTTTACGGCGATGGCGGGAATGTACGCGACTGGCTGTTTGTGGACGACCATTGCAGCGCGATTGATCTGGTACTTCGGAAAGGGACGCCTGGAGAAACATACAATATCGCCGGCCGTAATGAAAAGCAGAATATCGAAGTGGCGCGTACATTATTACAACTGCTTCAAGCCCCCGAGTCGCTTATCCGCCATGTACGCGATCGTATCGGGCACGACCGGCGCTACGCGATAAACGACGAAAAACTGCGCGCCCTTGGCTGGCGTCCCAAAACCAGATGGGAGGAGGGCATGGCGGAAACGGTGCGCTGGTATCAGGAGAACGAGTGGTGGTGGCGCAAGATCAAGAGCGGCGCTTTCAAGGAATACTACGCCCGTCAATACGACCACCTGCTTGATGGATAGCCCCGCTGAACGATCTCTTTCCCCGTATATCTCGTTGGATGTTTTAATGCATGCTCTTTATCATAACGTTGGATTATATTCGGGAGACGGGAACGGTTGTTCATCATGAAAGGTGCCTGACCGGATTTGCCGCATTAAGAAAGGAATATCATGGATACAGCGCTTGTACTTGCTGCCGGTGCGGGCCGAGGCGCCTGGCCGTATGGCGGCGCGCGACAGAAAACAACGTTGCCTGTGGCGCAGACGCCCATGGTGCTGCGTCTTGTGATGCAGTTGAAGGCCGCCGGCATCAACGATGTTGTAGTGGTCGTTGGCGTTGGCGAGGGCGCTGTTCGCGGATGTCTTGCCGATGTTCCAGGCGTGCGTTTTGCGCGGCAGGCACAAGCGCAGGGATGCGGCGATGCAACATTGGCCGGACTTGCCGACACAACGGCAGGGCGCGTTCTGGTTTGTTATGGCGACGTGGTTGCGTCACAGGCCGCCCTCGAGTTGCTATTGACAAAAGACCGGGAAAACGGCGCCGAGGCGACCTTGCTCGGCGCGACGTTTCAGCAAGGGTTGCCCGTGTGGGAAAGCGTGGAGATGGATGCCGCGGGCGCTGTATCCGGGGTGTGGAACAAGGGCGGCGCGGAACACCCCCGGTACGCGGGCATGGCCATTTGTGACGCAGCGGTTCTGCGGCAAGCATTGGAGCAAAGTCCTGGTTATGTGGACAATGTGGGCGTGGGCGCCATGACGCCGCCGGAGAACAGTCTGCCCGCCGCGCTGAACCGCCTGTGCCAACAGGGTCACGCCCTGCATTGCGTGGTCGCGCGGGAGTGCGTGGTGGACGTGAATCGTCCCTGGGACCTGGTCGAGGCCAACCGTAGCGCGAACCGCGCATTACTCGCCGAAGCGGCGGGCGTCGTTTTGGGCAAGGGCGCAACCATAGACGATGGCGCGGACATTCCCGGCGACGCCGCCATAATCCTGGGAGACGATGCGCACATTGGCAAGGGCGTCATTGTACATGGCGACGTTATCCTTGGCGACGGGGCGCGGGCGGTCAGCGGCGCGATCCTGGGCGCGCGGGTCAACCTCGGCGCGCACAGCACTGCGCGCGAATATGCCCGCATTCATGACGATACCGTGGTGGGAGCGCGCAACCTTATCGGCCATTGCGCCGAGTTCGCGGGACTGTCTTTCGAGAAAACCCTGCTCTGGCACTACTGCTGCATGACGGCTGTTATCGGCGCTCGGGTGGATATCGG
The DNA here is from genome assembly GCA_007124105.1 of Candidatus Hydrogenedentota bacterium. Taxonomy (GTDB): domain Bacteria; phylum Hydrogenedentota; class Hydrogenedentia; order Hydrogenedentales; family CAITNO01; genus SLFT01. The sequence goes on from SLFT01000524.1 coordinate 7,006, forward strand.
CGCGGCCACCTGTTGCGGTACCTGGCGTTTCGACGACCGCGTCCGCGAACAGGAAGTGGGCATGCACCGTGAAACGCCGCCCTATTACGGCGGCATGGCTTTTCTGGGCGACCAGATGCGCACTGGCGTCAATGTCATTATCAATCCTGGCGTACGCGTTGGCGGCCACAGCTGTATTGGGCCCGGCGTGATCCTGTATGATGATGTACCGGATGGACGGCTCGTGCTGGCCAAGCAGGAGCATAGTTGCAAGGCCTGGGGGCCGGAACGCTACAACTGGTAGCGCGACACAATTCCAACAGAACAGGAGTATGTTTGATGACACAGAAAATCAAAATCCAAGGCATCATCTCGGCAATGGTAACGCCCTTTACAGAAAACGGCGCGTATGTGGACTTCGACAAGATTGGTCCGCTGGCAAATCGTCTGTTAAGCCAGGGCGCGCATGGGTTGTTTCCCTGCGGCACCACCAGCGAAGGCATGCTCATGAATCCAGACGAACGGCGCGAGGTCGCCGAAGAAGTCATACGCAGCGTTCCCAAGAAGACAATGGTCATCCCTCATACCGGCGGTTTCGATACGGCCACTACCATTGAATTGACCTGTCACGCCCGCGATATCGGCGCCAAAGCCGCCGCTATTGTGGCCCCGTTCTTCTACGGCTACGACGATACGGCCCTGTTCAACTATTACAAAACCGTGGCGCGCGCCGTGGACGGGTTCCCCATCATGATGTATAACATTCCCGCTTGTGCGCGCAATGTGTTGCATCCGGAACTGGTGATCCGCATCGCCGAATCGGAAGAGAATGTTGTCGGCATCAAGGACAGCGCGGGCATCATGACCGGGTTGACTCAATTGTTGGGCAACGCGCCTGACGGTTTTCACGTGGTCAACGGTACGGACGATTACGGGTTCCAGGCGTTGTTGGCCGGATGCCCCGCCGTAGTATCCGGTTTGTCCAACGTGGTTTGCGAGATTTATGCTGCCGTATACGAAAACGTTCGTAAGGGGAATCTTAAGAAGGCATGGAAAGAACAGGTGCGCCTCGAAAAGGCGGCGCGTATCTTTAAGTATGGCCAGAATGTCGCCGCTTTCAAGGAGGGGTTGCGCCTGCGCGGATTCGACGCCGGCCATGTACGTCCGCCCCAACGCAATTTGACCGCCCCGGAAAAGCGCGCGCTCGCCGCTGGACTGCAAGAGATCGGCATGATCTGACGGTTGCATCAACAACCGGAGCTGCTCCGTGGTTATTGACAAAAATTGCTCAGAGGCCTGGAACAGACGCTTCCTCTGTGCGCCGCGCCGTTCACAGTTCAAATCCTCGACGGTTGATGCGTCTGCGGATGACCGGACGCTTCAGAGAATGCGCCTGGTTTCGTTCACGACGCCAGGGAGTGTTTTCAGGTGCCTAAAATGACCGCCAGACTATTGTTGTCAACGCTTTACATGGGCGTGTTGTTTTCTGGCGCGGGACTTGTATTGCGACATATACAATCTTTCGAGGGCGTAATCGTGGTTGAAAAGGGGCGCACGGAACGCTGGGTAACGCGTCCCGCCGAGGGTGGCAGGCTCTTTTCGACAACACATCGTAATTTGCCCGCCGAGGTCATCGGGTTTGACAACCCGCGCGCCGCTGTGCGCGTATTGGGCACACGAGACAAATTTGATGCCGCACCGCTTCCCTTTCGGCTGCGGCTTGAGGATGTTTCTGTGCTCGAACATCCCCCAGACAAGCAAACGCTTGAAATTATGCGTTCGGGAGAAACCATGGCGGTGGCGGCTGCGCACGGTCAGTCGGTGTCGTTGCCGGAAGGCGTGTTGCGTGTCCACGGTGTAGAGCCCTGGCGCGGCCTGATCCGCGACGGACGGGGCGCGCCCATGGCGGCGGTTTCCCTGAAATTTGATGACGAACCCTGGTCGCCCGCGCTATTTGTCAGGGGAGATGCTGTTGCGCGTCCCCATCCAGGCATTGTTTTTGCGCTGGAGTGGGTGGATGATGAAACGCAAGCCCGCGCATTGCCGCCGGAGGAAGCCGCACCGACGACGCATGCTCGTTGGGGTGTGAACGAAGACGGGCGCACCCACTGGTTCGAGACATTTATTCCCGGCACGGGCGTTACAACCGCCGAGGACGTTGCGTATGTGTTGCTCGAAGTGGAAAAAGACAACGGCGCCGAAGAAGCGTCTGTTGCCGCGATTGTGGTAGGGAAAAAGGATGACACAGGGACAACATCCACGCGCGTGGTGGCTAATAGTGAATCAGCGGACGGCGCAATTGTTCTGGAATCCCATCGTAATGATGTGATGGTGCGCCTACGCGCCTGGCGCGATGGCGCCGCCATCGCCTGGGTTTATGTCAGGGGCAAGGTGAATGAGACCGCGCTTCTCAACGAAGGGGAATCCCTGGAGATAGAAGATACGAATGGATTGCGGCGCATACGGCTGGAACAAATTATGCGCGCCGCTATCCCGGTATTCGGCGAAGAGAGCCGTGCGCTGGTCATGAACATTGACGATGTTGAATTGCGTTTGCGCGAAGGACAAAGCCGACAGCTTGACGAAACACGATTGCGGTTTCGGCGCATACCGCAGTCTCCGCGTGTCCGATACATATTCCGCGCAATCGAAGACAGCGCCAGTGCGGACGCGCGGGAATTTGCGCTGGCGCCGGGCGACAGCCGCCGCATTGGGCAATGGCATTTTGTTCACGACCCAGAATATCCCGGCAGCGAGACAGTGGCCATACTTCGCGCCCGCCGGGTAGCAGGCACGCCTGTCCAATATTTCGGCGCAGTGCTGTTTGTGGTCGGCGCCTTTGGGTTGTGCGTGTTCCGGTTCGCAAACTGGCGCGTTGTTGGCCGCGAAGATGCGGCAACTATCATGAAAGAAGACAAGTGGACGCCCGTGCCCCCGTCCGCTGATCTGCCAGACAATCAGGACCATTTCACTGACGAATAGACGGTACAGCAAGCCCTGAGAAGCACTGACAATCACACAGATTCAGTAGCCAGTGCGCCAATCATGGTAGAATACCGGACGCATGCCATACAGTGGCTATTGTTTCATGGGAAGATATGACGCTTGATGCGTGTTCTATAGAGAACAATACAACGTAGAGGATTCCACTATGAGACCGTTTACACAATACATTTATGTAGCGATACTGTGTTTGTTTGCGCTGGTGAGCGTCGGTTGCTCCGCCACGCGCCACAGCCATGATCCGGAACAAGTGCGTACAGCGACGCGTCCGGCATTGAGCCTGGCCATGCAGCAGCCCGATATTGTGGTTGCTGTTTCGCCGGTGCGTCAGACCATGCAGATAGGCGGCAGTATCCCAACGGTGCTTGGGGCGGGGATCAGCGCTGTGCAGGATGGTCAGCACGCCGAAGCGGTGAAGGCGGCCCTGGGTGATTATGATATGCGTTCCGTATTCATCGAAGGCGTGGAGCGCGCCATGGCGCGGCAGTTTGGGGGCGAAATTGAACGCATCCCGCCGCAAGGAACGTCAGCGGGATATGCCAATGCGCGTGAAGCGCGCGATGCGCGTCTAACAGGATTACGCCGCGCCGGTTACGATGTGGTTATTGATATTGACTTGAGTTTTGGCGTTTACGGGCCGGAAGG
>SLFT01000306.1 GCA_007124105.1 Candidatus Hydrogenedentota bacterium
CGCATGCGTTGGCGCGCCCACCACGGCCACGGCGGCGCCGACGATGCCAAATCGTTTGTAGGCAAGCGCTTGTGGGCGGCGCGATGGCCCAGGAATATCAGGCACACGCGTTTGCAGGTTCAACGCGAGGGCGCATACGGCGAAAGGGTCGTCAAGCGTGCCTGCCACCGCGAGCGGTACATCAAACAACATCATTTCGTCCACAACATCGGTATCCAGCGACGCCACTGTAACAACAAAATAACGCTCATGGGTTTCTACGCGCAATGTTGCCTCAACGTCACCGCCGCCAAAAGTCACGCGCAACGCATCATTGTCGCGCCTGGCGCCAACGACGGGATACACCACATCGCCGATACGCACACTGGCGAAGGGCGTCAGCGCGTCCTCAGCAATCAGCGTGTCCCCGGAACTTGTGTCTGTGAATGCGGTGGTGCGCCCCGCGCCGTCAATGGTCCAGCGTAGAAACGCCGTTTCCACAACATAAGCATCATTGGAAGCGCCGGCGCCGGCGACAGAAACTACAACAAGTAGAAATAAAAATATACGCATGAGAGCAATACCTTTCCGCCATAAACGTGACTGTCTACCAATAGGTCTGTAGGGTGGGCGCAGCGAAGCGGAACCCACCGTTCTACTTAGTCCGACATAAACGACAGTATAGCAAGTTTTGGCTACTTGCCAATACAGAATGACGCGAAGATGCGATCGAGCACGTCTTCGGGCGTTGTTTCGCCGGTGATCTCGCCGATGGCCTCGAGGGCTTCGCGCAGGTCCAGCGCGAGAAGTTCGGGAGAGGCGTCCTTGGCATCCAGCAGACGTCGGAGGGCCTCTGCGGCGCGGCGCATACTGTCCTTCTGTCGTGCGCGGAAAAGCGTGGGCGTGTCCGCGGCAGGGGCGGCATCGCCCAGGAGCAGAGCGGCAAGCCGCTGTTCAAGTTCATGCAGCCCCGCGCCTGTTTTGGCGGATACGTCGCATGTGGCGGCGCATGTCAGCGGCAAGGCATCGTTTGTGGGCGGCGCGTTGACATCCACCAGGTCGCTCTTGTTGCGCGCCAGTACGACAGGGATGTCAAGACCGGCGAGTTCCTCGGTAAGGTCGGCGTCTTCGCGCGTATATGACGTTGACGCGTCCACCACAAAGAGAATTATGCCGGCCTGCCGGGCGGCGTCGCGGGCGCGCTGCACGCCAATAACCTCTACTTCGTCTTTGGCGTTGCGCATACCGGCGGTGTCAATGAGCCGTGCCGGCACACCGTCAAGGGTTATGGTTTCCTCGAGCCGGTCGCGGGTGGTGCCGGGCTGTTGTGAGACGATGGCGCGCGCGTCCCGGAGCAGTGCGTTGAACAGGCTGGATTTGCCCACATTGGGTTTGCCCACAATGGCCAGGGCCGCCCCTTCTCGGTAGCGGATGCCGGCGTCCGCTGTTCGGGTAAACTCGACCATACGCGCATGAGCGTCGTGTAACCTGTCGAATAAAGCCGCGTCCACCAGTTCCGGCAAATCTTCCTCGGGGAAATCCACCGCTGCTTCAATCCGCGCCAATGCGTCGCCAAGGGTCTCGCGCAATTCGTGGAGCGCATGGGACAAGGCGCCGGCGGCGGCGGTGTTGGCGGCGGTAAGCGCGGCGCGCGTCTGCGCGTGGACGAGATCAATGACCGCCTCTGCGCGGCTGAGGTCAATGCGCCCATTCATGAAGGCCCGTCGCGTAAATTCGCCGGGACCGGCCATACGCGCCCCACTGGCGAGCGCGGCGTCCAGGATAGCGCGCAATGGCGCCATGCCGCCGTGGCCGTTAATCTCGACCACATCTTCGGCGGTATAGCTGTGCGGCCCGCGCATTACGTGGAGCAACACCTCGTCAAGTACGTTGCCTGCGTCGTCATGAACATGGCCATGGAACACCCGCTGACGCGTCTTTTTCAGTATGTCCCGCTCCCTGGAGGATACAAACATCCGCGCGGCTATTTCGAGGGCGCGCCCGCCGCTTAAACGAACAATCCCCACACCGCCTTCACCGGGCGGCGTGGAGATTGCCACAATCGTATCTTCTTCAAAGATGTCGGCCATTACGCGTCCGCGGAAGCGTCATCGGCGTCGTGCTTGCGCTCCCGGGGATTCCGGTCGCGACGACCGGACCCGCCGCCGCGCGCGCCGACAGGGTTGATGACAATGCTTCGGAAAAGAGAGTCGCCCATGCTGTAGGTGCGCACCTGTGGGTCGGGTTCAAGCGTCAGATGCACAATACGGCGCTCCTGCGGGCTGAGTGGTTTCAAGCGTACATTGCGGCCCGAATCCTTGGCGCGTTTTGCCATACTCCGCGCCATGTCCGCCAGTGTGTTATGACGACGGTCCACATAGCCGCCTACATCCACCACCACGCGCTCTGTACTGTCCGACGCCTCGTTCAGGGCAATCATACGGTTGACCAGATACTGAATGGCGTGGAGGGTAACCCCTCGCTTGCCGATAAGGATGCCGCCGTCTTCTTCACTGTCAACGGCCAGACGCGCGCTGCCGTCAGCAACGCGTTGGAAGGCGACGTCTCCGTTCAGTTCCATCAGCCCCAGGATTTCACTGAGCATGGCGGCCGCTTCTTTTCCCTGCTCATCCGTGATGGTTTCAATGTCGTCCTCGGGCCGCGCGTTCGGCGGCAGTTCTTCTGTCACGGGAGCGTCAGCGTCTTTGTTTTCAAAGTTCTGAGCGCGATGCAGCGCCTCGGCGGCTTCATCCGTAACAGACTTGTTCTTTCCGCCCACAATCGGCGA
>SLFT01000429.1 GCA_007124105.1 Candidatus Hydrogenedentota bacterium
CGAAACAATTCTTTTCGACTCATCAGCAAATGTCCTTTCATGATAACTCTCCTGTTGGAAAGTCTATAGTGTGACATTTCTAACGAGTTAAACATGTGACATTTTCAAAGAGTCACGACACCTAGCTAACACTTTTTTGCGCCGGGCAATGAAAGGCGATATACTATCACCAATTTTTCGTCTTTATCTGCTGAACGTGGTCAGGTTATGATTAACGCATACGTACTGGTGCTAAACAAATCCTGGGTGGCGGTGAATGTTGCCTCCGCGAAACGGGCCCTGGTCTTGCTGTTTCAGGGACACGCGCGGGTTGTGCATCCAAAAGACTACGCGTTGTATGATTTTGACGCGTGGCTTGAGTTCTCTCGCGCCTCGAACGGTGTTTCACCCCGGCGGTATGTGTACACGCCGTCGGAGCGGATACGTCTGCCCGAGGTGATTGTATTGAACGGGTTTAACGGCTTTCACAGGCCGGAGGTACGATTGTCTCGCCGCAATATTTTTGCGCGCGACAAAAGCGTATGCCAATATTGCGGCATCCGTTACAGTCGTTCTGAATTGTCCATAGACCACGTTATCCCAAGATCGCGCGGCGGCGCGGACAGTTGGGAGAATCTTGTGCTGGCCTGCACGTCGTGCAACTTGAAGAAACGGGACCGTACGCCGGACGAGGCGCAGATGCCGCTGATACGGCGTCCGGTTGCGCCCCGCTGGCTGCCCCGTTTCGAGTCGCCGCTGCCCAAGGAAGAGCTGCATTCCTGGAAACGTTTTGTGGAACTGGCGTACTGGAGCACCGAAACGCTGGACTAGCCCGCATATCTCACCATTTTTCTGCTGCGCCCGCACATGTACCGTCAACTGGTATCGGCCAGGTCTCCGCGCCTTACGAGCCGCTCCATAGATTTGCGTATGGCGGCAACGTCCTCGGGGGCAAAGGCCTCATCAATCAGCTCGAAAATGCGCATGATGCTTCTACGGCAGCTTTGCAGCGCTTTGCGCTGCTCATCATTAACTTCACCCAGATGCTCATCAAGCAGCATATCGGTGAATCCGAGTATGGCCGACAAGGGCGAACGCAGCCTGTTTGTCACGTTCGCGTAAAACTCCGTGCGCAATGCAACTACGCGCTGCAACTCGCTGTTGGCCGCCTCCAGTTTTGCCTTGGCCAGCTGTCCGGCTTCCTCGAGTTCCTTTTGTTCGGTTATGTCATGAAACAACGCGACATAGAAGCGGCTGTCGCCTTTTATGAAAGAATGGATGTGCATCTCCACGTTGCGTTCACCTTGGTCATGCGGAACAAGCAACATTTCCTGGTCCAGCGTCCCTGATTCGCGCAGTTCGCTCACACTGTCGTAAAGCGACCCATCGTCAAACACATAGCCCTGGAAACGTTTGCCGACAAGGTGTTCGCGGCCTGCGCCCAGAAAGGCGCATGCGCTGCCGTTCACATCGGCAATCATGCCGCGTTCATCGAACACGACAATGGGGTGCGCCGCATGGTCAAGCATGGCGCGCAACGTGGCCTCGGAAGATTGCAGCGCTTTCGATTGACGCCGTGTTTCGTAGTCGAGTTGATACGTCACCCGGGCCATCATGCTCATGAGCCATCCACAAAAGGCGATGTAAATCAAATTGGCGTAAAGGGGCAGATGCATCCAGTCCATACCAAAAACAGCCCATGAAATAAGCGCGGTAAATGCGTAACCGGCGCACACCAGCAAGGTCACCCACAGGGTGTTGGTGGCGCGGGGGACGTAAATATGGTAGCCAATAATAATGAAAAGCAGGAACGGGGCAAAAGGACTTGCCGCGCCGCCGGTGATCGCTATCAAGAGGCAAAAGCGTCCCAGGTACAAGGTAAAATTGGCCGGCGACACAAAGAGCGCATGGGCGCGCGCGAACAGCGCCGCATGGGTAAAGACATTGTGAGCCAACGCGGACGCTCCGGCAATCAGCAACATGCGCGTCACATCCGGGCCGTCTGCCGCCAGGCTGATTATCCCCATGAACACATACAGGATGTAGCGCAGCACCAGCAGCGTCCATTCGATGCGCAAGACAATGCCCATGCGTGTTTGCATGGCGCCGTGTTGTTCGTGTTTCCCGATTGTTGTAGGCATTGCCATCTATTGTGCCTCTAGCTCGTCGTTGCGGCGTACATAAACATCGTTGGCTGCCTGGCTGCTCTATTCAATAACGCTCAGAATGGCGGCGCCGTAGGTTTTTCTGCGCCAGGGACCCAGCGACGCCACTGCGGCCAGCTCTTTTTCGTTGCCGGGTCCTTTCTGGGCTATTTCCTCCACTGCCTTACGCCCGAGAATTACATCGGATTCCACGCCGCGTTCGCGCGCCACCTCCTTACGCCAGCTCATGAGCGACTCGCGACGCTTCCAGTAACCGGGCGTACCGCCTGTGCGACGGGCGGGATATTGGGGCGGCGAGGCGGCCAACCCTTTCTTGATCACTTTTTTCAGCTGCGGCCCCATACGCGCCGCCAGCCGCGCCGGCACACCCCGGACAGACCCAAGATCGGCGGGCGGCTCACTGTTCCAATGCACCGACTGATGGGCAATGGATAAAATAACCTGGTTGTTCAACACTTTGAAGGGCGGCTTGTCCTTGCGGGCGGCTTCCCGATCGCGCCAGGTCCAGACTGCGCGCAGCACCGCCAGCCCCTTGCGGTCGAGCCGACCTGCCCCGTTGATGCGCCAGATATCATCCGGATCACGTTCGGGGCGATTCAACACGCTCTCACGCGCCCACGCA
>SLFT01000478.1 GCA_007124105.1 Candidatus Hydrogenedentota bacterium
TCTGAACTGAACAGGTACGGCAAGCCGTCCCTTATCATCGAGCGCTGTATGTGTTTCGCCAAAGTACATGCAAGGATTCCACTTCTATACCATAAATCTTCCACTAACGATCCATAGTTTACCACATCGCAGCCTGATTGTCAAGCATTTTTTGGGGTAACTACTTGATTTCAAAAGCAGTAAGGAGGATGGCGACACAATATATTGTATGAAATCAGCAAAACGCCCGCGGCAAACACAATATATAGAATTATTGCCTTCGAAAAATACCCGAAATACCGCATAGCGGCCCTGGGGGGCGCATTTGCTGCTCTGGAATGGTGTATACACACAAGGAAGGGCATAAGACATCGTGGCTGGTTGCCTTGCTTTCGCGAGGGCAAAAGAAGTCGGGCGAGACATGCAGAGTGGTATAGGCCTATGGGCGGGAAGCGTTGTTACGTCTTGTCGCCTTCATGCTATTCTATCTGGGGAGCCTGACGCTCTATTCTGGAGAATGCATAAATCATCGCAGGAAAACAACATGACTGATACAGGGTATGATTTCGATAAGGCGGCAGCCACCTGGGACGACAAAGCCAGGCGTAAAGAACTGGTGGAAAATGTTTTTGCCGCCATATCCACAAGCGTACCGATTACCCCCAGGCTGCGCGTCCTGGATTTTGGGTGCGGCACGGGTCTGCTGGCGCTTCGCCTGGCGCCGCTGGTCGCGTCCGTTGTCTGTGCAGACACGTCCCGGGGGATGCTTGATGTTCTGGAAGAAAAAATAAGAGCACAGCAGCTGAACAATGTACAGGCCTTGTTTCTCAACCCAGACAGTGGAAACGCCTTCACACATAATAGTTACGACCTGATCGTTACCTGCATGACGTTGCATCATATCAAGCATATCACGCCGCTGCTGGAACGATTCAAAACATGTCTCACCCCCGGTGGACATCTTTGTATCGCCGACCTCGACCTGGACAATGGATTGTTTCATGAACCCCGGGCGGATGTATTCCATCATGGATTCGACAGAAGGACGCTTGAGGGCGTACTACTGCAAGCCGGATTCAAAGAAGTGCGCCATGACACCGCCGCCACAATAGAGAAGACCGCCAGCGACGGCAATACGCGCCGTTTTACGGTATTCGTGATTACCGGCCGCATGGCGGTATAAAACATTTATCGCAGAAGTTGATGGAGAGATTATTTTCGCATATCTTTGAGATATGTCGGCACTTTCACTACGTTCTAAACTGCGTGCTAAAGGCAACGGCTGCGGACTACAATTGTGGTATGCTATTTGGCAATCGTTTGCGGAGGAATAGGTCATGTTTCCTTACATACTCATTGTGATTGGGGCGGCGTTGTCCTATGCTGTCAGCCGTCAGGTGTATGACGCGTATGAAGGCGAGATTACAGGCACGGGACTGTTGGGGTATCTCGGTTTCGAAATGGTTCTTGTATCGGTTGTTCTACTCGGCGGCAACAGCAGCGTCGGCATGGGCCTCACCCGGGAATCAATGGCGAGACTGTTGTTTCTGGCAACAGCCTGGACGCCGACAATTGTTATCCAAACGCTGCTTATCACGGATTACTTTGGGCGGCTCCCAACAACGGCAATGTTTTTTCCGCATGTAGACAAGCCGGTGAGGAATCGCCTGGGCCGAATGCGGGCGTTACTGTGGGATGAAGACGTTTCCGGCGCAGTAAAGGCGTGTTTCCAGGAGTTTGACCAACACCCGGAGGATTATGACGTTTTACTTGACGGCGCGGCGTTGCTTGCAGACCGCGGTCTGTATCATGAAGCGCTGCGGCTGCTGCAAGAAGTGATTTCGGCGTTTCCGGACGATTTGACGGCCTGGTCGCAGGCAACCTGGCGCGCGGCCGTGATTCGAATGGAGCGGCTGGACGACCAGGACAGGGCCCGCGCCCTGTTTCAACAGCTGGCGGAGCGCGCACCCGACACGGAAGCGGGAATGTGCGCCAGGGAACGGCTGTATGGTCGCGCGTGTTCCATGCAGTCTGTTGATGCCGACCCGTTCTATCGCCCGAAAGCCTTGCGGCCAAAGACAACGCCGGGAAAACGTGATGAAACGCGTTCGCCCGAACGGATGCTGGAAGACGAGATGCCCGGCGCGTTTTGGGACGATGCGCCGCGGCCATAGCGGGGCATTCAAGGGCGCGTTTGCGTCTTTATGCCATGGTGAATCCCGACGGTTATTTCACCGAGGCACTCCTCAGGCATACGTGCCGAGTTCCAAGCCGCGGTCAACAAAAAAACGGTAAGTTTCGTAGTCCACGGTATTCGGTATGGAATGATCGGAGTGGAGCATATACCCGTTCTTTTGCATGACCTCGGGAATTTTTGAGCGCAGTTCACGGTCCACGGCGTCCTTGTCATTCGAGTACAGCACACGCACATCCATGCCGCCCATGAACGACAGAACATCGCCGTAGTTTCTATAAAGGCGCAACAGGTCCATGCCCGCTTTCACCTCAATGACTTGCAGACAATCAATGCCCGCTTCGATCATGCCGGGCACGAGGGGTTCCACATAGCCGCAGGAGTGCATGACCACTGGCAGCCCGCGCGCCTTTGCCCACTGGATGGTCAGCTTATGGCCGGGCAGGATAATGTCGCGGTACATATCCGGCGACATGAAGGGACGGTTCTTGAATCCCATGTCCTCGAAAAACCACAGGCCGTCGGGCAGTCCTTCCTCAGCAAACAACATTTCCATCAATTCGACGGTTGTCCGGGCGAAGACATCCACCA
>SLFT01000311.1 GCA_007124105.1 Candidatus Hydrogenedentota bacterium
AGGCCTACCGCCCGTTTCTCTATGTACTGGAGCAATACCCGGATGTACGGGCAACGCTGCATTTTACGGGGCCGCTGTTTGATTGGTTTGAACTGCATGCGCCCGAGTTCCTGGAACGACTTGCGGCGCTGGTGGCTGCCGGGCAGGTGGAAATCATGGGCGGCGGTTATTACGAGCCCTTGTTGTGCATCATCCCTGAGCGGGACGCGCAACGTCAGATTGAGCGGATGCAGCAATTTTGCGAGCGCCATTTTGGTTGTATACCGCGCGGTATGTGGCTGACCGAACGGGTATGGGAGCCCCATCTGCCCCGTGTGCTTGCCCAATCAGGCGTTGAATATGCCGCCCTGGACGACGCCCATTTCCTGTGTTCCGGGCTGCGGCCTGACGACATGTATGGCTATTACATGACCGAGGACACCGGGCATCCCCTCAAAGTGTTTCCCATCCTCGAGAAGCTGCGTTATCTCGTGCCGTTTCATCAGGTACACGAAACCATAGACTACCTGCGCGAACTGGCAACTGAGGACGGGCAACGTTGCGCGGTGCTTCACGACGACTATGAGAAATTCGGCGTATGGCCGGGCACACATAAAAGCGTGTATACGGAAGGCTGGCTCGAGGAGTTCTTTCAGGCGCTTACGGACAACAAAGAATGGCTTCGCTGTGTCACGTACGAACAGTATTTGGACTGGGCGCCGCCACTGGGGCGCACCTATATCACCTGCGCTTCCTACGATGAGATGATGACCTGGGCGTTGCCGACCCAGATGCAGCGCGAATTGAACCAGGCGCGTCGCGAACTGAAAAAAGTACCGGAACTCGACAGGCAGGCGTCGCGTTTCATGCGCGGCGGCTTCTGGCGCAGTTTCCTGGCCAAGTATGATGAGGCGAACAATATACAGAAACGTATGCTGCGCGTAAGCGACCGGCTGGCGCGGCTTGTTGCGCGATACCCCAACGATGAACGATTAACCAAGGCGGAGCAACGACTGCATCAAGGTCAATGCAACTGCGCCTATTGGCATGGGGTATTCGGCGGCCTGTACCTTAACCACCTGCGCACGGCCTTGTATGAAAAACTTATCGCGGCCGACCAGATTATGGACATGGTAGAAGAAAAAACCGGCCAATTCGTATCCTTTGAGGCAACAGACTTTGACGGGGACGGGGCTGTCGAGGGCATTCTTGAAAACGCGCATCTGGCGCTTTTCTTCAGTCCCAACGACGGCGGCACACTGTTCGAGCTTGACTACAAAACCACCCCTTTCAATTTCGGCAATACGCTGACGCGACGGGACGAAGTCTACCACGACCAGCTGCGAGCAGGCACTATCAACGTTGGAGAGGAGGAAAAAGGCGACTTAAGCATTCATGAACTGGTAAAAGCGAAAGAAGCCGATCTAGACAAGTTGCTGGTGTATGATCCATACCGGCGCGTTTCCTTTCGCGACCATTTTATCGCAGACACGGCCACGGTGGACACGCTCTGGAGCGGCGCTGAACCGGACCTGGCATCCTTCGCTACCGCGCATTATCTTATGGAGCCTGGCGCGGACTGGGTTGCGTTCAATGCCGCCGGTTCTGTCAACCCCGATGCGCCGGTGGCGGCGCGCCTCTCGAAAAAGATCAGTCTGGCGCCTGGCATGTCCCGTTTCGAGGTTCACTATGATGTTGTTCTTGACGCGCCATTGCCTCCGGGCGTCCTGTTTGGCTTCGAATTTGTTCTGAACCTGCTTACCGGCGAAGCGCCTGATCGCTATTATCATTCGGAGGATGTTGACATGCGCCGCGCGCGTCTCGGTTCGCGTGGTGTATTGACGGATATTTCGCATATAGCGGCACGAGACGACTGGCAGCGCCTCGAGTTGGCGTTGCGTTTCTCTCGCCCGGCCCGTCTCTATCGCTTTCCCATTGACACGGTGAGCCAGTCCGAAGGCGGGCAGGAACGCGTCCATCAAGGGTGTGTGTTGTTTCCCTGTTGGCCTGTTTCCGGCGAAGACAATCAGCGTTTGAGCGTAACAGTCCAAGTCGCGGCGTCGAGCACGGAGGGATAATCGCGACTTTCTGTTCGAGATTAGAGCAAGTTGGTTTTTCTTATGCAGCTGTGGCACTATTTCCATGAAAACGGTTGCGCCCTGAGAAAGCCAAACCGTCACTCGTCAGGGCAGATACAACAGCCTTGCCGCGTTGTCGCGTAGACTTAATAATGAGCGGACGCGTGAAAAGATACAACGCCCTGGGACTCTTTAACACGGTCTTATTTGTTCACTATTTATTACAAGGACACTACAACACTATGCCGGAAGTAACAGGAGAAGTTGAGGTGGTGAACTCGCTGGGCATGCACGCGCGACCCGCAGCGGCATTGGTACAAAAACTGCTTGGCTTTGACAGCGAGATTTATATTTCATTCAAGGGCAATCGTGTAAACGCAAAGAGCATTATGGGCCTTTTGACCCTTGGCGCCGCGCGCGGGAGCCATCTGGATGTATCGTGTACCGGGCCAGACGCCGAGGCGGCTTTTGCGGCAGTGGCGGAAATGTTTTCCGACGGTTTTGGCGAAGATTGACCCGCAACACGGAGGTGTTCCATTGGAAATATATCTGCAAGGTTTAGGCGTATCGCCAGGCATAGCCATTGCGCCGGCATTGTTGTTCTTTCATGATCGTTACGATGTCCCCAGCTACGCCATTACGGATTTTGACGCGGAACAGATGCGCCTGGACACGGCAATACATGAGACGCGCAAAGACCTGGAAACGATTCACGATCGCGTGGTGACCGACCTTGGCGAAAGACATGCAGAGATATTTCAGGCGCACCTGATGATTCTTGATGACGTAGGGTTGCGCGAAGAGCTGACAGAACACCTGACAAAACACCAACGCAATGTAGAATACACCCTTGACATGCTGGCCAAGCGGTACGTTCAGACCATGGAATCAATAAACGACCCGCGATTTCGCGAACGCACGGCCGACCTGCTGGACGTGGTAGACCGGGTGTTGCGCCACTTACTTGACGCGGAGCGTCCCAACCTGGCGCGCCTGGGACAAGAAAGCATTATTGTCGCGCACGACCTTACGCCATCGGATACGGCCTCGATAGACACCAACAAGGCTATTGGCCTGGTAATCGAAGCGGGCAGCGTCACCAGCCATTCGGCCATTCTGGCGCGCGCCCTCGAAATACCCGCCGTCATCGGTGTTGCGGACGCGCCGTCATCCATCAGCGCTGGATCACTGGTTATCGTTGACGGGGCCAGCGGACGCATTATCCTCAATCCCACCCGTGAAACCTGTAAACGATACAGCAAAGCACAACAACGGCTGGAAGAACGGCGGGCCAAGCTGCTTCGCATCACCAAGGGCAAGCCCGCGCGCACCATGGACAACGTCGAGGTAATGTTGTGCGCAAATATCGAGTTGCCCCTGGAGATAGAGCACAGCCGCAATGTAAACGCCCAGGGCATCGGTCTGTACCGCACGGAATACCTGTTTATTGACCGTGATTCTCTTCCCGAGGAAGAGGAGCAATACGAAGCGTATTCGGATGTAGCCCGCGCCATGACGCCGCATCCGGTGGTGTTGCGGACCATGGACATTGGCGGCGACAAGTTCGTGGAGCATTTGCAGATATTGAAGGAAGCCAATCCACAATTGGGGTGGCGCGCGGTGCGTTTTTGTCTTGCCCGGCCCGACATCTTCAAGCCCCATCTGCGCGCCATGCTGCGCGCCAGCGCCCACGGCGCCATCGAAATCATGTTTCCCATGATCAGCGGCATCGAGGAATTACGCGAAGTCAAAGCAGTTGTCGCCGAGGTAACCCAAGAGCTTGACGACGCTGGAATTGCTCATAACCGCAACATCAAGATCGGCTCCATGATCGAGATTCCTTCCGCCGTCATGCTTGCCGACCTGCTCGCGCAGGAAAGCGATTTTTTCAGCATTGGCACAAACGATCTCATCCAGTATTTACTCGCGGTGGACCGGGTAAACGAGAAGATAGCGCATCTGTATGAACCGGCCCATCCCGCTGTAATTCGCATGATACACCAGACAGCGCAGGCCGCCCGAGCCCACAATATCCCGTGCAGCATCTGCGGTGAGATGGCGGGCGACGCCCTGTACACCGAACTGCTGCTTGGGCTGGGCATCACCGCATTGAGTATGGCGCCCGTCGCCATTCCATTGATCCGCGCGGAGATATCGCATATCCACCTGGAAGAGGCGCGCACACTTGCGCGACGGGTTTTGAAAATGAGCGTTGCTGAGGAAATCAAGGCCGAACTAAAAGAGCGGCACCTTGCTCGGGCCAAAAAATACGATTATCTGTTGGATTCTGATCAAGACGCTTTATTGACCGAAAAGAGCATGTAACACAAGGGACGTATATGACGCGCAGGCGTATCTCCATATTGGGTTCGACGGGAAGTATCGGGCGCAACGCGCTCGAGGTGGTGCGCCGCAATGCCGACCTGTTTTCGGTGGCCGTGTTGGCTTCGCACTCGAATGTGACGCTGCTGCGCGAACAGATAGCGACCTATCACCCTGAATTGGTGGCCGTATACGACGAGAAGGCCGCTGCGGCATTGCGTGACTCCGTTCCTGGTTGCGCGGTGCTTTCCGGCCCCGCCGGGCTTATCGAAGCGGCCGCCACACCAGTGGATACGGCGCTGTGCGCCGTGGTCGGCGCGGTCGGCCTGGAACCACTGCTGGCCGCCATTGACGCCGGTAATCGTGTGGCGGTAGCCAACAAGGAACCACTGGTGATGGCCGGTGATTACATCATGGAGCGCGCCCGTTTGAACAATGTCGCTGTGCTCCCCGTAGACAGTGAACACAACGCCATATTCCAGTGTTTACAGGGAAACGCGTTATCAGATGTTGATCGCATTTACCTGACCGCTTCGGGCGGACCCTTTTACAAGAGTACACCTGAGGCATTGCGCAATATTACGCCGGAACAGGCCATGCGCCATCCAACTTGGGACATGGGCGCGAAGATCAGCGTTGATTCCGCCACTCTTATGAATAAAGGACTGGAAATAATTGAAGCGTTGTGCCTGTTCAGGTTACGATCAGAGCAAATAGAGGTGGTTATACACCCGCAAAGCGTTATACACAGCATGGTAGCTTTCACGGACGGCAGTATTATTGCCCAGCTCGGAGTGACTGATATGAAAGCGCCCATCGCTTTTGCGTTGACCTACCCGGAACGATTGCCCGCGCCTGAGATGCGTCTGGATGTAACCGCGTTGGCGGGGCTTACGTTCGACAAGCCGGATTGTGAAGCGTTTCCCTGTCTCGCCCTGGCCAGGGCCGCCGCCGATGCGGGCGGATGCGCTCCAGCAGTGTTGAACGGGGCCAACGAAGAGGCAGTGACCGCGTTTTGCGCCGGACGCATACGATTCTTGGATATCGCCGCTGTTGTGGAACATGCGCTCGAACAATGCGCTGTCTCGACTGTATGTACGCTTGATGGGGCGCTTGCTGCCGACAGCGTTGCGCGCGCTTGCGCAACGTCCATTATCAAAACCATGGAACAATGAAACAATGATAATCAATGTGTTGATATTTTTAGCGGTACTCAGTCTGCTGATCTTCTTTCACGAGCTGGGACACTTCGTCGCCGCCAAGGCCTTTGGCATCTATGTAAAACGATTCAGTATCGGCATGCCGCCGCGTCTGTTCGGCATTCAGCTGGGTGAAACGGATTATTGCGTTGGCCTTCCCTTTGGCGGTTTCGTGATGATGGCGGGGCAGGAAGATGTGCCGCTGAGCGATGAGGAACGGGAACGCGAGTATGGCAAGGTTCCAGAAGAACGATGGTTCAAAAACAAACCCGTATGGCAACGCATGTGCGTATTGCTTGCCGGCCCGTTTATGAACCTGTTTCTGGCGATATTGCTCTATGGATTTATCGGGCTGGTTGGCAGCGAGGTGCCCGAATGGGAAGTGGAGGCGCGCGTGGGCGAGATTGAGCCCGGCTCGCCCGTGGAAGATGCGCCGCTGTACAGGTTGTCCACGCCGTCTTCGCGCGAAGCGCGTGAACCCGACGCCATCGGCTGGCAGATAGGCGATCGAATTCTCACGATCAACGGTCGCGAAGCGGACAATATGACAGACCTGGCCATTGCCGCCATACTGGGCGGCGAAGGCCGCGAACAGGAGATTGTGCTGGAGCGTACAACAAGCATGGAAGCCCCCGAACGATACCTGTCGGTTCTGGCGCCCCGGGCACTCGATGAGACAGGCCACGCTCGATTTGGCGTGGGGCCGTACGAAACGGCGATTGTGCGTGAAGTAATTCCCGATTCAGCAGCGGCGGAAGCGGGATTTCAGGCGGACGATATTATTCAGGCGGTTGACGGCGTCTCAGTAACTTTATCCGGGTTCATTAAGTATATAGAGGAAGTGGATGAGAACGCCGATGTCTCCATTGATCTGTTGCGCAACGACGAAAAACTGACGCTGAAGGCGCAACCGCGAACCATCGGACGCCTGCAGGGGTTATGGCTTGACGCTGACGACCCGGAGACAGACCCCGCCACAGTGTTCCATTTGACCTCCGAGGTGCAGGAAGAAACCAACCTGCGTCGTCGCGACGTCATCCTGGAAGTAAATGGCGAGCCGGTTACGTTCATGCAGTTGCGCAACATACAGGAGACCAGCCCCGGAGAACCGCTCGAACTCAAAGTACATCGTCCCGGCGTGTTGTTTGGCTTGCTCGAACCAGCGTCCACCTTTATGACCACTATCACGCCGCAGCCGGTGCGCGCTATTGGCGTGGCCTTGAGACCCCGTTCCGTGTTGCAGCGTGTCCCGGCAATCCGCATCGTACCGCATGCTTTCTATCAGAGTTACCTCGCTGTAGAGCGCACCCTGTTGACTATTGCCGGATTGGCGCGCGGCGTGGTAAGCCCAAAGGACCTGGGCGGGCCAGTCATGATATTCGATGTGACCACGAAGGCCGCTGAGGCCGGTTTTGGTTGGCTCGTTAAAATTACAGCCTTTATAAGCGTGAATTTGTTTATTCTGAATCTTTTGCCGCTGCCGGTTCTTGATGGCGGCCAGGTGGTTACCAACGGCATTGAAGCGATTCGCGGTAAGCCCTTGAACGAAAATATTCTCGAGCGAATGCAACAGGTTGGTATTGTAATGCTGCTCATGTTGATGCTGTTCGTAACCTACAACGACATTATGCGCCTGGTGCAGGATTGGCTGCCCTGGTAGCGCGCATACGTCATTTTGGGGGGGGATAAAGTAGAATTTTTTTTGGACGATGCCTGAACTAGCCCACGTATCTCAGCAGGTTTCGTCGTAAACCACGAAGATAGCGGCATGGCGCCGCGGTGCGCGTAACAGCCGCTGGTAATGCGTTAAACCGCATCTAAGTTGGCAGACCAGTCAAGGGACGGCCAACATTCGAGGTCATAGCAGAAGCCCGAGAGATACGTTATTCTGGAGAATTGTATGCAACGGATTACCTGTAAATTCGGCGGTTCCTCGCTCGCCGACGCCGCCTGTATCCGCGCGGCTATGGATATTGTGAAAAAGAATCCGGCGCGACGGTTTATCGTTCCATCCGCGCCGGGAAAACGGTCGGCAAACGACAAAAAAATTACTGACCTGTTGTACGCCTGGCACAACATGGCGCGACAAGGGCTGGACGCGGCGGAACCGCGAAAAATTATTGAGGAACGCTTTAACGGGCTTGCTCACGACCTTGGCGTTTCTTTCGATGTACGGTCGCGCCTGGCGGAGATCAACGAACGCGCCGCGCAAGATGAGACGCCTGATTATATGGCGTCGCGTGGTGAATACCTCAATGGCCGACTTATTGCCGAAGCGCTGGACGCCGTTTTTATTGATCCGGCTTCATGTATTCGTTTCAAGGCCAGCGGAGCACTTGACCCGGAAACATATACGTTGCTTGGCGCGGCCCTGGCCGGCGACGGCCTGTATGTTGTCCCAGGATTCTACGGCGCTATGCCGGACGGAAGCGTACGCACGTTCTCGCGCGGCGGCAGTGATATTACAGGCGCTATTGTGGCGCGCGCGTCAAAGTCCGACCTCTATGAAAACTGGACCGATGTATCCGGATTTCGCATGACTGACCCACGTCTTGTGCCCGAAGCAAAGCGTATTGAAGAAGTCACTTATCGCGAACTGCGCGAGCTGTCCTACATGGGCGCAACCGTGTTGCACGATGAAGCCATCTTCCCCGTGCGCGAGCCTGGCATTCCCATCCACATTCTCAACACCAAGGCTCCTGAAAGCCCGGGAACCAGGATTGTAGCGCAACGACAAGCCGCCACGCCCGTGTGCGGCATTGCGGGACGGGCTGGATTTACCATGTTCAACATCGAAAAAACGTTGATGAACAAAGAGCATGGATTCGGCCGCAAGGTACTATCCGTGTTCGAGGAACACGGCGTCAGCTGGGAACACATGCCCACGGGCATTGACACAATCAGCATCATTGTGCGCGACGACGAGTTACGCGGCAAAGGCGACGCGATTGTTGAGGCCATCCGTAGACAACTGGATGCGGATGAAATCAGCGTCACCAACGGTCTCGCCATTATAGCTACAGTCGGTCAGGGTATGAATCATCATATTGGTGTGGCCGCGCGTCTCACCGGCGCCATGGCGGAGGCCGACATCAATTTACGCGTCATAGACCAGGGTTCATCTGAGATGAATATTATCATCGGCGTGGAAGAGAACGACCTTGCTTCGGCAGTGCGCGCGATTTACGAAGCATTCGACGATTGGGAATAAGCGCTAAAGGCTAAGAACTAACGACAGTGATAAACGCCTTGTATCATCCGTGCCGACAAGATGAAGCGCATACGAAATACCGATATTGTTTGTTGCTAACGTGAAATGAATGTTAAGGTAATGAAAACGGCTGGAAGCCGTTCCCACATGGAAGTTTTTCCTGGTTGCAGCTTTTGCGTTATTAGACCTCAACCAAGCATGGTTCATTATGGGCGCACACACACCCAAAAATAACTGTTCCGTTGCAGACGACTGGTTTGCTGTTGCTTTTGGCGACTTGTATCCAGTGGTGTACGCTCACCGGACAGTTGAGGCGGCAATGCCCGAAGCAACTTTTGCGGCGGCGGCGATACACCTTAACCCAAGCGACCATGTATTGGACTTGTGTTGCGGCGCGGGCCGACATCTTGCGACACTGGAAAAGTACGGCGCATGTCTGACAGGACTTGATTATTCGCCCCAGCTCCTGAAGTACGCCCGGGCTCGCCTTTCCATGACAACGGGACTTGTTCGCGCCGATATGCGTCGTTTGCCGTTCCTTTCCTGTTTTGATGTGGTATTCAGTTTTTTTACAAGTTTTGGTTATTTCCTGAAGGAAACAGACAACACCAGAGCTGCAGAAGAGATGGCCCGTACATTGAAACCAGGCGGGCGTTTTTTCATGGATTATCTTAACCCGCTATATGTTGCGCGGACGCTCAAGCCGGAGTCGCGTCGCATGTCGCACGGCTACACCATTGATGAACAGCGGTGGATTGACGAGGCCGCGAAACGCGTAAACAAGAAGGTAACCGTAACGCAGGATGGCAGATATATGGGCGCGACAACGGAATCGGTACGATTGTATGCCCTTGAGGAACTAACATTGTTGTTGGGAAGCGTGGGGCTGCGGGTGGATGAACTTTGGGGCGATTACGAGGGCGCCGTTTACGGCGAGGGCGCGCCCCGTATGATACTTAAAGGCGTCAGGACAGGCTCATGAACCCCTTGTACAAAGCGTATATCGCGGGCGAGCCAAAAGCCTGCGGGTTATTTGCGCATACGCGGGAAGCATTGTTTTCACGAACATGGGCCGGCATGGCCTGGGGCGATGGCATTGCAGCGCTTATCAATGAACGACAAGAAGCCTCTGAGCCAATCCGGGGCGATGAGATTGTAATCGCCACGGGCCAGCAACCCGGCCTGTTTACGGGGCCGCTATACACCATCTACAAGGCGATTACGACCGTTAAACTCGCGGAACAACTGCGGAAAAACGGCGTATTGTGTGTCCCAGTGTTTTGGGTAGCGGGCGACGACCATGATTTTGCCGAAACCCAAACCGCCCACTTTCTTACAAAACGACATCAGCTCCTCTCCCTGACATATACGCCGGATACGTTGGACGTTTCGGATATGCCCATGTACCGTGTTCCACTGGACCAGCAGGTTCATACGCTTATAGACGAGGCCGCACAGGCATGTCGCGGCAGTGAGTATACCAGGGAAATAAGGACGTATCTGCATACCTCACTGGAGGCGTCGGGGACGATGGCGGAATGGTTCACAACGCTTATGGAACGGTTGTTCGAACATACCGGTCTACGTCTGTTATGCCCTTGGGAAAAAACAGCGCGACGCGCAGCTATACCCGTTTTGGCGCGGGAGATCGAAAACCCACTGGCCAGTACGCGCCTGCTGATTGAGCGCGGCGCTTATATGGCTTCCATCGGTTTTGAAGCGGCTATACAGCGAGACGAAAGGGCGTGCAATTTCTTTGTTGAGCAAGATGGCCGTCGGCGCAGAGTGCTTTTTGAGAAGGGGCACTACCATATCGCCGGAAATG
>SLFT01000165.1 GCA_007124105.1 Candidatus Hydrogenedentota bacterium
TATTCAGAGGGCACATCCGCTTCAAGTCGTTTGAGGGCTGTCACGCCCAGGTCCTGGATATGGGGCTCTTCTTTTTCGACGGGAACGTTTGAGAAGAATATGCCCTGGCATAGTTGGTAGTCGGTGGCGGCGTGTTCGCCGCTCCATTTATCTTCCACGGGCTCCACCAGCGGTCCGCCCACGCCGCCGCGCGATGTCTGCCGCGAATTCTGGTAGTTGGGCCCGTAACCCAGCGAAATATCCGGCGCGTCGTCTATAGCGTCGCCATGATATACATCGCGCAAGTATAAGTTCGAGAAGACGTTGTTGCCTGTTTCAGGGTCTTTGACCTGTTTCAGTTTATCGGCGATTTCGGCTGCCAGCGGCGACACCTGGTCTGGCGTTACAATACCGCCAGTCTCGCGTCCCATCATGTTAAGATACAATGAACTGAGCCCCACGGAATAAGCGCGCGTTTCGCTCCAGTCAATGCCTTGCAGGAAACCCCGGTCGGCCTGCTGCGGATTTGACACTTTCAGATACCCGTTGTCCCGAAGCCAGGTATTCAGGTTAAACCCGGCGCGCCAGGACCCAAAACCGTGGTCGGAGAAGACAAAGAGCGTGTCCGAGGCGCGCAGTTGCTCGCGCACCTTGCCGATAATGACGTCGGCGCGTTTATAGGTCGCTTCCAGCGCCTTGCTATAGCGCTCGGGCGCGTCCTGCGTGTAGTAAGGATGACCTTCGTCGCGGAACCGCCAGAATAAGTGGCCCACGCGGTCTGTAGCCGTCCAGGCGCTGAGCAGCATGTCAAAGTCGCCCCGTTGTATTTCGTCCAGGGTGAGTTGTTCGCGCCAGTTCATGGTGTACGCAATATCCTCAAGAAAGGCATCCTCTTCCATGTCGTGCTGGCGTAGCGCGTGGGTGTCATAGGCCCAGCCGACAGTCTTGTACAGGCCGTAACGCCCCTTGAGTTCGGCGCTGTACGCGGGCGGCTCGGACAGGTTCGTATACGGCGCTTCCGGATGGTACTGAACGCACGCCATATAAACGCGCACCTGTTCGCCAATTTCCTGCGGGAAAAAGCGTGTGACGCCCATTACCTCGACAGCATCGGACATGGCAAAACGCAGGGGGAGCCATTCCGACCAGACGCCCTGTTGGAGTTCCACTTTTTGACCGTCAGCCGTGGCCGTGCCCCGGTGGTCGTTGCGGTTGACCTTGATGCGCACGGGCGTTTCCGTGTATGCGCCGACTTCGTTAAACCGGCGACGGGCGTCGCGCGGTCCGGGAATTTGAATTTGCGTTTCATCCGATCCGTCAAAAGACAGTGGAACGCGTTGTCCACCGCCAATGTCTTCTTCGAGCTGCTGTCTGGTGAAACTGTCCGACAGCGCAAAGTATGTGCTGGTGGTGCCGCGCAGGTCGGGCACACCCAACCCAGACAGCATGAGCCCATTTTCAAGCGGGTCGGGCGGGAAACAAAAAGGAATGTTGAGCACTTTGGCGCGTATCCCCTGCGCGTCCGCCGCGCTCCAGAATGCTGTCCCCTTGCGATAGGAGATTGCCTTGGCCGCTTCGGTCAGCGCGCCATCGGGCGCAAGTGTGGGCGGGTCCAGTCTTCCCGTACCCACAAGCGGCATGGGCCCCATCGGGCCGCTCGGATTACGGCGAATAAAATCGAATATGTTATGGGCGCCGGGATTCTGGCAGGTGGCAAACGAGTTCCACGCCACCGGAGATTGCGGCGGGATGGTGCTGCCAAGCCTGTGGTCGCCGCCCTGATCGCGCAGCGCGGAAAAATGCGGCAACTCGCCGCGTTCGAGCATGGCCTCCACCACGGACGGTTCCATGCCGTCGAATCCAAGCATCACGACGCGTCCCTTCTGTTGCGCTTTCGCCTGGCCAATATGGAATGTCGCTGACGCGCCGGCAATGGCGGTTGCGCGCAGGAAATCGCGCCTGGAAAGGTTGCTTTTTCGGGATATGTTCTGTCTCATTATGATTTTCCTTTTGGCGTTTGTTGTATTCGGTTTATAGCGCTTGCGCGCATTGTGTTATAAGGAACGTATACAATAGCACCGGCATTCCGCCACGCTGTTTTCGCGGCGTATGGTATACTACCTGTGGCTTTCAGGATAACACAGGCCTTTTGTCTGGAACGAATTCAACACGAAAGGATTCAGACAACTATGAAAAAAACAGGTGATAACGCGGTGTCGCGTCGTATGTTTCTGGGCGTGTGCGGCGGGCTGGCTCTGGGCGCGTCCGTGGAAAGCGCTGGAGCGTCGCCGTCGTTTCGCGCGGGCGCGACCATACGCGATATTACCCCCGAACCCGGCGTTTCGCTGGCGGGCCACATGCGGGACCGCAGCGCGACCCATGTTCACGATCCACTCCATGTACGCTGTCTTGTATTAGATGATGGTACGACACAGCTGGCGTTCGTGACAGTAGACAGCTGCATGGTTCCGCGCGCTATATTCGACGCCGCAAAAGCGCGTATTCATGACGCCACAGGCATTCCACAGGCGAATATGATGATGGCGGCCACGCACACCCATTCCGCGCCGAGCGCCGTCTCCATATTCCAGAGCGACCCCGTTCCAGGGTATGACGTCGTGTTAATCGAGGCCATTGTTGACGGCGTCTGTGAAGCGTATCGGGAACTTGCGCCCGCGCAGATCGGCTGGGGCGTCGGCGCTGTGCCCGATGAAGTTTTCAACCGCCGCTGGTTTATGAAGCCGGGAAGCATACCGGCCAATCCCTTCGGCGAAACCA
>SLFT01000153.1 GCA_007124105.1 Candidatus Hydrogenedentota bacterium
AATAAGTGAATCCAGGAATCTTTCCAGCAAACTCTGGATGCGCCTCCAGGTACTCGTTAAACACATCGGTCTGAAACGCATCCAGCGTTAATATAATGATGTTGTCTGCCTCGGAAAACGTGAACTGGTGCGTCTTATTCATAGCGCCGACGTCTTCCTCCTGTTCTGGCAGAACCTCCAACGAGCCGGCTGTATTGAAAGCCATAAAAAGGCTGACGCTTTGCGTCAACAGCAAGATAATGAAGAGCGGGCGAAAGGAAAGCTGCTTTTTAAGTCCCAGACCAATCACCAGTATGGCAAGAACAGCCCACGCGAGGAGATCGGCGCTGCGCAACGCAATCAACTGAAAGGCCAGCTCCGAGCCGTCAAAAGAGCCATAATCCCAATTAAACACATAGCCCTGTATCCATACGCCGAGAGTGAGAAACGCTAGCGCGGGAATGCTGAAGCGCCGGGATGACTTTCCCAGCCCAAGCAATACTGCCACACCGGCAACGGTGACGCCTGCGCAAAGGAAGGCCAGGAATCGCACCATTTCACTGGGATGACTGAGAAACTCCTTTTGATTCAGCGCATAAACAGTCAACGGAATAAAGAAGAGGCAGGTAAACACAAGCGTTGTAACGCCAAGTATGATATCAATCAAGCGATATTTCATTCAGGCTCCTTTTCTCCGCTTCGGTAAGCCCAAAAGGCTAACATAGGGTTGTCGTTTTAAGCAAATAGACGATGCCTCGATGTAGAATTTTGATTCTAAAGGTGTTATGTTAGACTATTTCCAGTCGATAAGGGTGAGTGAACGCGGTAGACTGGTTTAAGCCACGCTGGTGTTGTTTTCCTGCTGTCGCCGACTGGCGCTCATCTAATTCATGTCGCGCATGAGCGGCGAAACAAGAGGCGCCAACACAATCGTTTATCTTGTTGCGTAAACAGACGCCCCGCGCTGTGCGTTCTTTCCTTAACAATATTCGGGAGACGCTGATGATGATTACAGTAGTTGTCATGATGAGTATGGTGCTCAGTAATGCGGACGCGGCTGAAGCGGTCGCCGTGGTTGGTCGCGATGCCTGGCAGCCTGCCATTCGCAGTGTGTTCGAGCAGTTGGAAACATTGGAGTTGTTTGCCTTGGCCACCAGGGTGGGCGGTATGACGGTAAAGGTGCCGCGGGAACTGCAATCTCTGCCGGCGCGCATGATCGAGGACACGGATGAATTACGCGATCGCGGCGTCGAGATATACGTGAAGGAGCTGGAGTTTCGCGATCTGAGATTCGAGTATGAGGAAACGCCGGAATGGCGTGAAGACCGTCCACTGATACCGACAACCCTATCGTTTGGCGCGTTGGGCGTGTCAGCGGAGGCGAAGACGCGTCTGGCAACAGTTCCCGTTGGCGCTACATTTCGGAACGGACAACTGCCTGTGGATTTCCTGCCCAGCATGGAGAAAGGCTTCGCTCTCGGCTTGTTTCCCGAGGCGCGGGCGGCGGACACGCATCTTAATGATGTACGCTTGAGAGCGGGAGGGCCTGTTGTCAGCGGCATTGCCAATCGTTTTTTCAGTGAACGGGTGGCGCAGCTCATTCTCGAACATGGCGTGGGGCAGACCCTGCAGTTGGGTCAGGGCGACCTGATCGGCGGCGATGCCGCATCGCGTTTGCTCGATTTACCGTCGGAGTCGCGTCGCGGACGCGCCTTGGAGACACTGCTCGAAGGGTTAGGACGACGATGATGGGGACGGGGCGTCCTTGCGTGGGAAGCACTGTTCCATGATGGTTTGGCCGCGTAAGTTGTGAATGGACAGGCACAGCATCGCATTTGTGATTCGCGCCAGGCCGAAGGTGGGTTGTCGCATTCGGTCATTTTCGCTTTTTAGATGCCCTGGGTTCATGCAGGGCACCTTTTCGCGCACACAAATTCCAAAGCGATGGGTGTGTCCAATAAGGGCCAGGCCAATATCACTGGTAAGGGGGGGCAGGTCGTCTACGGAATGCGCGCAGGCTACGCGTACCCCATCGAATTCGACGGTCAGTGTTTTTGGGATGCGTCCGTCGCTGTATTCGCGACACCATAAGCCCGGCACGCCGGTTACCGGAACGCCCGCCATTTCAAGCGCTTCTTTGTCGGCATAATCGTCGCCCAGATGAAGAATGGATGTCGCCAGCAGACGCTTCTGCAACAAATCCACCGCTTTTTGCATCAAGACGTGGTTGCCGTGGGTATCGCTGATTACGCCTAGAATCATGAAGCGCTTTCGGTCTCCTGTTTATACTGCTGATACAACGCCTCGCAGCGCTCACGGTCAAGCGGCGATTCCGACCATATCACACGGAACGCCAGACACAAAGGCGTATCCGGCGTCAGGTCAGGCTCGAAGAATGCGCCGAAACGGCCATAGGGGCGCGTGGAATACTGGGGTTGGCCGGTGACCAGGTCCGGCGCGGTAAGGTGCAAAACCCAGTAGCGTTTACCGCCCACCACCATGCTGCCGCAGAGCCACCAGGCCTTGCCTACAATGTCGTTGTCCAGTTCAACGGCGTATTCGGGCAGGATGAATTCTGTATCGTGTTCAGTGTCAACGACCTCATTGGACATACGTACCTGCATGCCGGCGTGGTGCGCGTCGCCCCGCAACTGGATAGGGCCGGCGAGGGGTGTCAGAATTGAAATAAAGTCAACTACACGGATGCCGTTGTCGCCGGGATACGCGATGATTGTGCGCTCTTCCTCAATGAACGGTTCCAGATCATCTGCCATCCAATGAATGCGGGCCGTGTGTGATGCGCGGTTTTCCTGGACTTCCATCGCGACCCATTCCACCAGCTGCTGCTGGGCGTAGGCGTCGCGTAACGCGCCTTCCCTGCCAGCGCGCATGTGCCACGTGTCAACTACCCGGTCGCCCACGTGCGTATGATTCCACCCGATGAACAGGCCGCGATGATGCGAATACTTGCCGCCTGCGCCCTTGGTAATGGGAAAGGCGCCCTCAAAATCGTACAAGTGCGTATACACTTTGTACGTCAATTCGGGGTTCTCAGCATCAAACGGCGTGGTTACCGTGCGCAGCCATATCCTGCCGTCCAACTGCACATCGAGTCCCTGCTCAAAGGTAAACCCGTCCGTGGGCTCCGATGCGCCGCAGGCAGCCGCCAGCATTGCCGCGGCCAGAAATAAAGCGTACGTGACGCTCATCGAAGATGTTACTGAAAATCCTGGGCTGCTTTTGTCTTGCATAATGTTGAGTTCCTCATTGTTATGGCGAAATCCTTTTCATGAACCACAAAAAGGCTCGCTTTTTTTCACTTTGATAAAGAAGCGCTGTCTCGAATAGCACACTTCATGTTCAGCGCTTAGTCTCCTATCATACGCGGACAGGCATTGTTGCCTCAACTCGAAAGATGTTATTCCACAGGGCTGCCAGTACTGATGCAGGCAATGCACAACCGGAGAGCCCGCTCTCGCGTAATCTTCGTAGGGTACCGATGAAACCTGATGAGGTATGGGAAATAATGTGTTGCTGCTACTGTTTATCGAAACATCTCGGCAAGCGCGGGGGCGTTTAGCGCGGCGCGGCGCATGGCCTCGATGGTGCGGTCGGGTTGCGCCAGGAAATTTTCCAGAAATTGTTGACAAATCTGTCGTTTTTCAGATGTTGCGAACATCTTTGGCTTGAACAGGCCTTGTGATGCGTCGTAAGCGAGCGCATGGGGAGCGCTGTCGTTGCTGACGTATACCTGCTGTATCACCCGTGAGGAGTGGCTGACGCGCAGAAAGAGAAGCAGGGGGAAATTATGAAAGTGATTGCGGGGTACTTGGTTCACGCCGCATACCTGCTCTTCGGTTTCGGCCAATGTATCAGCATGAAGGTTTGTGGCGAGGATGTGTCCCTTATCGCCCAGACTGCAATACTGGCGCAATGCCTGCCCCCAGAGATAGGCGTAGTAGGGGCCCGACCCGATTTCGTGGCAGAGATAACAGCAGCGTCGGGCGGAAGATGTCGTTGTGGCTTGGCACAAAATTTTGGGCGTTGCAGGAACAATGTCCACGTCGGCCGGGATAAAGTTCAGCAATGCGCACATAACGGTGGTCTTGCCTGCGCCGCCTGGATTCGCCCCAACCATGAACGACGCCCCGGATGCCACACACGCCGTCACTGCGGCGGCGAGGGCGAGAGGCATTGTGTCCGCTTCTATCAAGTCCGCAACCGACAACATGCGACCGCCGCGCTGGTTGCAGCGGTCCAGTTCGCGACAGTGTTTTTCTATGCTATGGGAAAACACAATGGTTTGTTGCCTATTGCCTATAGATACGGCATTAGTTCTGTTTCGTAAACGGCTTTGTAACTGTCATACTGTTCTTTCGTAATGGGTTCGCGATCCTGCATGTAGGGGTTGCTGCTCTGGGAACGTGTGTACAGCGGTGTGGCGTATCCCTTTTCCGTGGCGTACATCTTCAGGAAGTCTACCACGTTGGGCGCGTTCGCCAGAATGGTGTTGGCGGCATCCTGCGCGCGCAGCACACCGGAATAATTGCCGCTGCGATACCGCTCGAGCATGGCATTCAGTATTTGGGGATTGAGAATGGCGCCCTGGCCAATGCAGGCGCGTGCCCCCAGGAACAGCCCTGTGTAGAACATCGTTTCGTTGCCCACAATGTATATAAACGATTTGCCGCGTACAGCGCGCGTCAACTCATAGGTATAAAAGCCGTCCGTTGTCGAAAATTTACCGCCCATGAAATTTTTGATGCCGGCCAGCTTGCTTAGTGTTTCCGGCGCCATCTCATAATTCTTCAGTGTGCCTGGCGGCTGATACACAAATACCGGGCCCTGCACCTGCGCACAGATAGTGTTGAAATACCGTTCGATCATTTCCTGCTCGGTTTCGCCGGTGTGCGGTTCGAGCGCCTCCGGAGTAGTGTACACCGCGCCGGCAGCGCCCAGTTCACAGGCGTAGTTGCCAAGCTCCACACCTTGCTCAATATAACGCAGTGGGTCCGGGCGCTTGTCGTAATTCCGGTCCCAGATGCCGCTGCATCCGATAAGTACCGGCGCTACGCCGTCCAAGTGAGCGCAGACATTGCGCGCAATATGCTTCGTGTCGTCCATACTGAAGGTATACATCAGGCCCATGCCGGAACGAATGAAAAAAGCGTTGATGGCGTCGCTCTCCAGAAGAAAGTCAAGGAAGCGCCGCTGACCGGCATCGTCCAGGCTGCCGTCTTCGCGAAAGACCGTGAAGGTTGGCGCAATGGCGCCCTGCAGAAATTTTGGAATGTTCATAGCGTTCTCCAGAAAAAAGGGTTGTTGCATACAATACGTGGTATAATGCCATAAGAAGCGACCCGTTTGACAGTTTGTGCGCCGTATCATTGCGGCGAAGATGGATAAGGACTCGCAGATGGCAGGCT
This sequence comes from Candidatus Hydrogenedentota bacterium, assembly GCA_007124105.1. GTDB lineage: Bacteria > Hydrogenedentota > Hydrogenedentia > Hydrogenedentales > CAITNO01 > SLFT01. Next base: position 5,406 of record SLFT01000153.1, read on the forward strand.
AAGCAATAAAGTTGTAGCAGTTGGCGAAACGCCAAAGGGCGTTAGCCTGCCGATCAGTCTTGAACGGCTGCCATGAGACAGGTTTTGTATATCATACGTGTGCGTACAACCCCAGATCAAGGCGCTGGCATTTTTAGCGTTATTGTTTCGCAAAGTGGCGCGGCCGGGTAGCTTAAGTCGTGCCGCTATAACACTGTACCGCAGCCGCGTTTTAAGTCGTTTTTGACAGGATGAAATGCTGCGTAATAAATACTTGACATTTAGGTTAAAAATGGGGTAATATATAGACAACGTGATAAACTAGGAGTAAGTTTATCTGTTGGTACAGGACGGGACAGTGGTCCCGATAACAATGAGAACAAGGAAATCGCAGGTGAAACACATAACCCCAGTATCGAAATCACAGGTCGCCCGGGCAGGCGTGTGGGAAGATTTAGTTTGCTCTTTTGCGCAGGCATTTAATTCCATGCTCGGTTTCTTTGGCGGCGCGTCCCCCTTAGTGCTTTATATAGAAGAGAAGTGTGACATCCCAACCCCGAATCCCTGATGTGTCCCTGACACGACAGCGGAAGTGTATCAGATGTTTGCAGGTAACTTCGGAAAATGACAGTGGCAGTGGAAACCAACCGCTAACGCATGGCGTTTGGGACAGTTGATATCCCGAGCGGATGTGTACCGGGCGGTACAGCAAGAAGGTATATACAATGGGTATACAGTTGATCATTCGGTGGCGTATGCTGGGTTTGGCCATGGTACTTCTCATGGCATTGTCAGCCTGTTCGCCTATCGTAATCATTCCCGACAACGCGTTGGAATCAGCAATTCGCGCGGAAATCCGCAAGCCGTTGTCTCTCTTCCTGACACAACGGGACTTGAACGGTGTGCGTAAGTTGAATGCGACCGACCTGAAAATTGCCAAGTTGAAAGGGCTCCAGTTTTGCATCAATATGAACGATCTCAACTTGACAAATAACCAAGTCAGCGACATAAGCCAACTTAGAAATATGACGCAGTTGGTTCGTTTACATCTGGGCGGCAATCAGATAATGGATATCGAGGCTGTCGCGGGGTTGTTGTCTCTTGAATACTTGGACCTTTCTGGCGACGGCAATGTAATTACTGATTGGCGTCATTTAGAGGCAAATGTGCTCAATGGCGGTTTGAGTGCAGGAGCATTGGTGAAGGTGCCCCGGACGCATACTTTTGACAGTAGCGGCAAACCGTCGTCTGGTTTTGTGGGTGCGTATAATGCCATGCGGGATGCCGGTGTTATTGTTGATACAGGTGAGGCGCTTGATGACTGAACTTGCGCCTGTTGACCGATAAAGTGTTTGCTATACGTTTCAACGTCGAACGCGTTTAGTGTAAATTGTATTTATGTCGTTTCTGAAACGAATGTGTGCGGTGATAGCCGCACAGTTGCGGCGATGACAAGAAAGCACCGAGGCGGTATGATGAAAAAGAATTTTTCTGGGGTTGCGTTGTTATTGGCGGTTGGTTCTACATGTCTGATGCTTGCGGGTTGTCCGCGTACCGCCCAACTGGAGATTAGCCCGGCCAGTCTTGCATTCAGCGACAATCAGATGGAGCGACGGCTTACCTTAAGTAACCTGGGGAACCGCGCTGCCGAATGGACGCTGGAGACAGTGGTGCGTGATTCGGAGAGTTCGGACTGGCAAGCCGGTGAGATTGACTGGCTCACAATCAACAAGAGGTCCGGCATACTCGAGCCGGGCGTCGAGCATATTACGTTGACGGGGCAGCGTACCGAACGCGCACCTGGCACGTACGCCAATATGGCCGTGCGTGTTGAGGCCACGAATTTCGAAAAGATTATACCTATATCGCTTGTCATCTCGCCGGCTTTGGTTGTCTCCCCCGAGATTGTCACGCTGCAGCCGGGCGCGCTCAGCGCGCAGTTTCGACTTGAAAACCGCGGGCAGTCCGCGGTTACCTGGGAAGCGCAGTTTTTCGAAGGCAACGATGCCACCGTGGAGACTACAAGCCTGCCATCTGATATGACCATGACTCCGGACGGCGGGGCGCTGGCGCGTCAACGAAGCGTAAATGTAAGGTTGGAATGGACGCAACCGCGCGAAGATTTTGGCCTGCGTATTACCGTCCCCGGGTCGCCGGGCCATGATGCGGTGGTTCGCTTCCGTTTTGGCGTGCAACTTACCGAGCTCGTAGCGGAGCCGGCAACGCTTACACTGTTTTATGCGCCGCCGGGAGTTGAGGGGGGCGCGACTACCCAGCCGATTTCCATACTTACGTTGCGTAATGTGGGCAGAAGTGTACTGCAATGGACAGCGACGGTGCGGACATACGGCCAGGCGGCCGATCAAGCAACCGCCCCCATACGGGTGCAACCGGGTTCGGATAGTTTAGCGGCGGGCGAATACGTGGAACTGGAAGTGGTCGTAAGCGATCCGGCGGAAGCGATACCGGGGGCGGGCAGTTATGAACTTGCCATTGAGGTGCAGGACCAGGACGGCGTTGTTACGGTGCCATTGATCCTTGAACCGGTGGCATTGCCGGTGGTAATTGCCTCGGACCCGCCTGATGCGAATGCGTTGACCTACACGCGGAAAAGTATCCTGGATTTTGGCCGAACCAGTATTCAGGAGGAGTTTTGGGTGTTGAATATTGGGCCGCTTGAGTCGAGACTGTATTTCAAAATACGGCATGATGATGAAGGGGTAGAGAATCCGTTGCTTACGGATGTTACGCCCATGAGTGGGCATACCAATGGGCCCGACGGCGTTTTCCCCGTTGGCGGGCGTATGGTAGATTCAAGGCGTGTTCGCGTCACTGTGGACCGCACCGCCATGACGGAGGACGTTGAATATCGTGATCTCTATATCGAGGCATGGGACGAGGACTTCGAAGCGCGTATTGATGCCGTTAACCCGTGGCATATCCGCGTGCGCGTGGAACGTCCGCCCATGCGCGTTGAGGGACCCATCAATCGTAGTCGGCCGCCTTTCCTGATGCGGTTTGTATTCACGTTGCGCGATACATTGGGGCGCGTGATCCCCACGCGGACCCCTGAAGACCTGGAAAGAATACAGTTTTCCATCACAGAGGACGACGTTCTTCTTGATTTGAACGAGACCGTGTATTATGTTGAAGGCCCTGAACAGCTGAAAGTCAATATGGTTGTGATGTTGGATTATACGGGGAGCATGTATTACGCCGGCGTGGACGATGTTAATTTACGCGCGCCAGGCGAGGTGCTTGATGAAATCCGCGATGCGGTGGCCATGTTCCTGGATGACTTGCCGCCGGGATACCGGGTGGCGCTGATGTATCACAATGACCGGCAACCTCTCAATCGCCTTATCCATCCCTTCTCCACGGACCGTGAATCGCTGAAGGCGGCATTGCGCAATTTTGAAGTGCCGCCGCAGTTACATGGAACGTCTGATATCTGGGATGCGCTTACCGAGGCGGTGGAGCGCATCGCAGCCGAGGACGCGCCGGATACGCTGCCCTTTGACGACGCGGATGTACGCGCTGTGTTGTTTATTACAGACGGCCACGACAATTCTTCCACGGCTGGCGCCAGTGGGCCTGTATCCAGCGCCCGCGAAAACCGTGTCCGCCTTTATCCGCTTGCGTATAGCGCTGCGATTTCGGCAAATACCGCGGACCTGGCGCCGATGGCCGAGGACACCGGTGGTAAATTTTACAATGCAGGCGATCCCGCGAATTTAGTGAAGTTACTTGGGCGCCAGCGTTCCCTCGTGCTTGCCCCTGCCGCATTTGATGCGACGCAAAACACCGCTGAATTCAGGATCAGGAACGCAGGTAGAAACCCATTGAACTGGTCCGTTGTGGAAGAAAACTCGTATCTGTGGTTGGACGTTTCGCCCACCAGTGGCACCACGCCGCCGGGCGGAGAGAGCCGTGTCAGTGTTACTGTGGACCCGGATAATGTCCCGTTGGACTTGGCGCGAGGCGCGCTGGCGATAGACTCCAATGATGGAACGGGTAGTGTGGAAATAATGTTGGCGCTGGAACCAGGTACAACAGACATACAGCAACTATCCCTTTCGTTGCGCGACGAGCCCGGGGTAATTTGGGATGAGATGCAACATCAGGTTGTGCTTACCTACGTGACTCCCAGCCAGACTGGCGGCAGCTATTCCATTGCAGTCTCCTACGAAACGCCGGAAGGCAACACGGTCACGGGTTTTTTCCAGGATTCCGGCGTTTTTTATCCGGGCGATGTGCGCGCCGGCCAGATTTCTCTGCATACCACGGGTATAGACTTCAACTACGATGCCGCTACATGGGAAGAGGCTGTACGCGCTGAGGTGTATGTACGCGCTGATTACGTGCCGCGAAATGTCAATCAATTTCGCATGCGGTTTATACCCATGCTGGCCGATTACATGCCGGATGAAGTGCGAGAGGCTTTCGAGGCGCATGAAATGAAGGTGGAACTGGCGCCGCAAGGATTGCTGGTATTTGACAGCGGGGACCCGAGGCCTAATTGGCGGCTGGTACCGCAAAATGACAACCGTTATCGGCTCTTGACTGCCCGGGAGTTTACCCTGCCCTATGCCGCTTCGGGCAACTTGCTTCGCATTACGTTTACCAATCTGTGGTCTTTTGTAGAAGCAGCGTCCGCTGCTGGTTTCGAGCCTGAATTCTTTGTTGATATGCGCGTTGACAACAGTGTTTACTTTGCGCCTGCGGATAGTACGGGGCCGTCGGAAACGGTATATTTCCTGTACCCCAGCGGACCGACCAATCCCGACCGACCGTTGCGTGTCAGTGAAAACGCCGACCTGGCGGGCCCTGCTCAGTCAGTTGTCATCTTGCAGGCGCCCGGGATAGATCCCGAAGCGGCTGGCGTATGGGACCGTGACGGCGACGGGTTACCCGATTACATGGACCCGTTCCCCGATGACAGTGCGCAGCCAGGCAGGCTTACCCGGCCCGCTATCATACGGTTTGCCCCCAATGAGACAACAGCATCCGTAAGGATAGTCAACAATCGCCTGGACAGGTTTTCCTGGAACGCCTGGATAGAAGTGCCCACGGGCGGCAGTTTAACCGCCGCTCATTTTTCCTGGTTTGTCGAAGATGAGGACGGAAACGAAATTCCTCTTGACGGGATACCGGGCGGCACGTTGCTTCCGGGAGAAGAAGAACGACTCGTGCTGCGCTTTGATCCTGC